>NZ_CAXBOC010000269.1:0-7543 GCF_963976465.1 uncultured Cyclobacterium sp.
CTGCGGGGTTGTAGCCCCGGGAGTACCAATTGAACCAACCCTTATTATAAGGTCCCCAATGGTGTCCCCAAACTTCCCCAAATTGGATGGTATCAAATATTAGAGTGATAAACCCAAGTTCTGCCAATCTTCTTGCATGAGCTTGGTAATTTACCTTTTGCCCATGAGAATGACCGGAAAGATAAATTACAGTTGCCCGAGGCTTAGAAATATTGTCGGGTACATAGAGGTTTGCAGGAACAAATAAATTGGGAAGGGATTCATAGTAAAATTTTTCAATGTGAAATCCTTCTTGTTGCAATGTACCTTGGAAGTAAGTTTTGGGAGGGTTTCTTTCTTCCTCCAAATTGAAACCCATCATTTCTATAAATTGATGGTATTTTTCAGGGCGAATTGTGTTCCATTCTTCCAATGAAAGGGAGTTTGAAGAAAAATTTTCAGTCAATCTCTTGGCCTCTTGGTTAAGGTAATGCATGATATTGTTAGAAGGAGTAGGTTCTTTGACAGTCTTTGCTACATCTTCATTACATGAACAGGTTAGTATAATAAGAAGTCCTAGAGACAGAAAGTTTAAATTTTTCATTTTTCTAATTTTAATGGCGAAGTAAGATAATCATAGGATTTTTTTTAAGCCAATGGTTTTTAATATTGATTAGAATTTGAGAGGAAAAACCAGTCAATATTTACATTTTACTTGATTATGAAGCGAAATAAAGGGATATTGATAAAGGTTTTGTTGGCTTTAGTGGTAGTATTTTTTTACTTGACCACCTAAGTGTATGGAATTTGGTTGGGAAATGATTAACCCTCAGCGTTAATTAAACTGACTAGAGGCCAATTTGAAATCTAATATAATCATAAGCATATAATTGTTGATAATCCTATGAAATTGACTGATGAACAAATTGCCCAATACCATAAAGATGGCTATGTACTTGTAAAAGGGTTTTGTACTCAGCAAGAGACCGATAAGCTTTATAAAGTTGCTATAGAGGATGAGGCAATGGGCAAAAATGCCATGGACCTGAATGACCAATCGGGCATGAAAACCAAGCTTTCTTTATGGTTTAAGCCGGGGAATGATGTGTTTGGCTATTTGACTAGGAGTAAAAAAATGGTAAATGCTGTGGCGCAATTGCTGGAAGGAGAAGCGCCCGTATGCCATTTTCATTCCAAGTTAATGCAGAAAGAGCCCAAAGTAGGAGGGGCATGGGAATGGCATCAAGACTATGGCTATTGGTATAAAAATCAATTTATGTTTCCTGATCAGTTAATTAGTGTAATGGTTGCCTTAACAGAGGCGAATAAGCAAAATGGCTGTTTGCAGGTGATCAAAGGCTCTCATAAACTTGGCAGAGTAAACCATGGATTTGCCGGTGAGCAAGTTGGGGCTGATATGGTGATGGTAGAAAATGCCTTAAAAACCATGGAACTTGTCTATTGTGAAATAGATCCAGGAGATGCACTGTTTTTCCATAGCAATTTATTACACAGGTCTGCGGCCAATCTTTCGGACAAACCCAGGTGGTCCATCATATCCTGTTTCAATTCCCAATCCAATATTGCCTACAGTGAGACTTCAACCGCTTGGAAAGAGGCCATAGATCCTATACCAGATGAAGCCATATTAAATTGGGAAGCGGATTCTTTATCTCAGGCAGACTTCCTTAAAAAGGAAGATGACCCGGCATTAAAAGACACAGGCTGGGAATAATTGATTCTTAGGGGGGGAATTGATTCAATCAGTTGGCCACTTCCATTTTTACTTTCAGCTTTTTTAATTTCTGATTTTGGGTATTGTTAAGTAGGTCGTCTACTCTTTCTGTAGGGATGGCTACGTAACTGGCATTATCAAGGATATTGATCATGCCTATTTCATTGCCTTTCAAGCCTCCTTTTTTGGTGAAGAACCCAACGATATCTCCCTTACTCACTTTGTTTTTCTTCCCTACACTCACATAAATACAAGTCAAAGGGGAAGGTTCAGGGGTTTTTAATTCTTGCGGAAGTTCGTATTCCGGTAAATTACTGTCTACATAATCCGGGAAGGTTTCCTCATGAGCAAGCAGCAGATAGCTTTGTCCTTCGGCCATCATTCGCGCCGTTCTACCATTTCTATGAACAAAGGCATCTTTTTTTGGAGGCAATTGATAATGGACAATATGCTTGATTTCAGGTATGTCCAGACCTCGAGAGGCAAGATCAGTGGCAATCAATAAGGAGTGTGTGCCGCTTCTGAATTTTATCAGGTTTTTTTCTCTATCAATTTGTTCCATGCCTCCATGCAATACCACATGCTCAAAGCCAAAATCAGTTAAGAGTAGACTGATGCGGTCTACAGCATCCCTATGGTTACAAAATACCAATGTGCTTTCCTGACCAAAATCTGAAACAAGACGCATAAGGCTGTCTATTTTTTCTACACTTGAGGTCCTTACCAGTTGTAACAATAAAGTCAATACTTCACCTTCTTTCAGAAAATTTACTTTCTCGTAAGTCTTAAAAGGCAGGAATTCTGGTAGGGTATTGAGGGTAAAATACTTTTGTTCCTCCGAAAGGTCTTTGAAAATCACGCTTAATTGCTCATGAAAACCAAACTGTAAGGATTTGTCAAATTCATCCAAAATGACCAAGTCTATGTTTAAATTTGATAGATTACCTTTCTGAGCATGCTCTGAGAGCCGTCCCGGGGTGCCTATAATCACTTTTGGCTTTTCCATTAATCTGTTCTCTTCCGTTCGCATGGAATGACCTCCATAGCAAACACAAGCATGAAAGCTTGTCTTCAATGATTTGAAAACGTCAGTGATCTGCAGAGCCAATTCTCTAGAAGGAATGATGATCAATGCAGTAGCATCCGAGGTGGAGGCCTCCAAGTGTTGGACCATTGGAATAAGGTAAGCAAGGGTTTTTCCGGAGCCTGTAGGGGCCAATAGCATGATGGGAGCATCTTCAGAGGCCTTCTCCATAAATTCCAATTGCATTTTATTGAAATTTTTTAATGAAAGCCTTTCCAAAAAGGTTTCCTTACTTGTCTGCTTATTCTTATCCATGCTACAAAGATAGGGATAGGCAGTGAGACAAGAGTGTTTTATACGAATAATTTAAAAAATGACAGTCTGTAGATGATAAATACAGGCAGACTGTCATTGCTTATTTTGACAGCGTAAGCAAATAAAAGGCTCGCAATTAGCGGTTAATTTCTTGTCAATATCTTGAACTGATCCATTACCTTATAGGTGGCACGGGTTAGATCAATGTGGATATTTGGTGAGTTGTAATCAAAATAGGCTGAAGTATATCCTTGCCAAATGGTGTTTCCTTTTTTATGGTCAATTACCAAAACAACTAGCATTCCGTCATTTTGCGTATACTTAATGGCATTGTAATTTTCACCCCTTTTTTGTCTTTCAAGACTATCCAAAACAGATTCCTCAACCAACTCTATTCCCTGCTTTTTTAACCAATAGTCAAAATTTGGTTGGTTGTATCCTCTGTACCTCACTTCACTCATGTAGAGTTTGTGGATGATTAAAAGATCCGGATTTTTATCCCTTTCCCTAAACCCTTGAGATCCCAAACGTGAAGAAATGGATTTTTCAATAATTCCCGTAAAATCTCTGTCGTTTTTCCCTTCTTCAGCTACAAATCCAAAAGTTTTGTACTTTTTGAAAGCTCCTTTGTAGTTGTAATCGTATTCGGCAATAAAGTCTCTTTGTGACAAGCATGCTGAGTTAATAATCAGTATGGCGAAGATTAAGTAATTGAAGTTTTTCATACATTTTTCTTGAAAAGAGGTGAAGCAATAGGTTTGTGTTTTAGTGAAACAAGTGAGTTTTATTTTTCAAAACATAAAACTGGAATTTTAAAATAAACTTCAGAATAGGATTTTTGTTTAGGGTTTTATTGCTAAAAACTGAATTAATGTTAATGAATTTCAATATAAAATGCAAGCTTTTTGTTTCATATTGCTTAAACTTATCTGGTTGAATGTTAATGATCTATACAATCCCATTTTCAAGATAAACCCTAGGTAAAAATGGTGCTTAGCGAAATCGTCAATAGAAAAAATAGGTAGAAACAAAAAATGGCAAGCCCAAAGGCTTACCATTTTTAATATACAGGAATTGAATACGTTTTTACTTATTAGCTATGTTTTTCAATAAAGTCACCCAAAGACAGGTACTTTTCATATTTAGTTTGATAAATAGCAACTTTTTCCGGATTTGGCTTATAAACTTTATCAAAACCATTGCCCATAGCTGCTATGGCTTCGGTTACGCTTGGATATATGCCCGCTGCAGTAGCTGCATAAATGGCAGCACCCAAGGCCGGAGCTTGTTCTGATTTAGCTTCTTTAATGGGCATATTCAGCACGTCTGCCAAGGTTTGCATGACCAAAGATGATTTTTTTGCAACTCCCCCTAAGCCAACTACTTGTTCAATTTTCACCCCTTCTTGCCTAAACCTTTCGATAATCCTTTTTGATCCAAAGCAAATACTGTCCACTAAAGCCTTGAATACATGGGCAGCACCTGAGCCCATGTCAAGACCTTGAATCGCTCCTTTCAAATTCTGATTGGCATCGGGTGTTCGTCTACCATTGATCCAGTCCATTGCGATTACATCTGTATCTTCAGGGGCTATTTTCTGAGCTTCATTGGACAGGGTTATGATTAAATTCTTTTCCAAAAGGTTTATCGTTTCCTCTTTTACGGCCTCTTCCATAGTAGCATTTTTTATAGTAGTGCTGGCAGGTTTAAGCAATAACTGGACAAACCATGCAAGGACATCTCCAAAGGCTGATTGCCCGGCTTCTAAGCCAATTTTTCCCGGGATAACAGATCCATCTACCTGTCCGCAAATTCCTTTTACCAACTTATCTTCCAGTGCTTCATAAGGACTCACCATGATGTCACAGGTGGAGGTGCCCATTACTTTGACAAGGGTACCTTCATCTACTTCTCCTCCGATGGCGCCCGCATGGGCATCGAATGTTCCAACAGCTACGGGTATACCCTCTTCTAAGCCTAGATTTGAAGCCCATTCTTTTGTCAATTCCCCGGCAACCTGATCAGATGTATAGGTTTCTTGGTAAAGCCTGCTCTTAAGTTTTTTCAAGCTTGGGTCAAGTTTTTCTAAAAATTGTTCCTCCGGCAATCCTCCCCAGCTCTCATGCCACAAAGCTTTGTGGCCTGCAGCGCAGCGACTCCTCTTAAAATTGACAGGGTCAACGCCGCCAACCAGGGTGTAGGTTAGGTAGTCACAATGCTCCATCCATGAATAGGCAGCTTCTGCTACTTCTTTGTCCGCTCTGACAATATGTAAAATCTTTGCCCAAAACCATTCTGAAGAATAAATTCCTCCTTCATATTTGGTGAAATCTTCTCCTCCCCATGTCCTTGCCAAATGATTGATTTCATCCGCTTCATTGATAGCCGTGTGGTCCTTCCAAAGAATCATTTGGGCATTGGGGTTTTCTGAAAATTTATCGGAAAGTGGCCGGAACGATCCACAGGAAGGGGTGATGATCCTGTTGTGTCTACGCAAATACCTTTGACCTGAGTTTTGGGTATGCCGGACTTTTTCATAACAGCATTTACAGTATATGAAAGCCCTTCAAGATGATCTAAAGGATGTTGTCTAAACTGGTTTTTTACCGGATTGCAGTATTTACCTGCTTTCCAGCGCGGATAGATGTATACTTCAGAGGCAAGGGTTACACCATCACGGGTGTTGACCAAAATGGACCTGACAGAATCTGTTCCATAGTCTACACCCAATACGTAATTGTCCATAGTGATTATTTTGGATTGTTAAATAGCGAGAATCTAATGAAGACTTGAAATAGAAGATAGAATTGTTTAAGAGTGCTTGAAATACTTCTGAATGTAACATTCAAGGACCAATAAAGCGAAGGCCTTTTTTAAATTTAATAATTCATAAAAAAAGTATTCTTGACAAATTCCATAACCCGTTTCAAGTTTGATGTAAAAATATACGGAAAAAATGGAAAACGGCCCATTCAAACTTATAAAAAAAGAGTACTTTGGCCACAATTTTGGATCAGCTGATTAAACGTCTTCAGCTTCATGCCAAGTCTGGATTTCTAATATTTTATTATCTACGGTTTTGATGGCCATATGGTATTCGTAAGTTATAGATTTCAATGTTTTGCTATCCAATGCAGAGAATATTGTCCAAACCAGTGTCCAGTCTCCCTTCAAAATACCTCGATTTACGCGTACACTGGTAAGTTTAGGATCACTAAATGAAAGGTGGTTTAAGTGGTTGTGCTTTGATTTCCAATGAGAAATCTCTTCAATAGAATCGTGAATAGAATCCGTATTGGTATTTATACACTTAAAGTCAGGATGGATAATTTCATTGATATAATCATAACTTTCCAATTGAAGCCCTTTAAGGTATTTTCTAATCAATTCCTGATCATTTTGTTCTTCGGGATTTTTAGTTACCGGAGGGTTTCGACCTTCCACATTCTTTCCCACCTGCTCTTCGTATTTGCTTGAATACAAATAGCCGGGTAGAAATGCAAGTGCTAAAGAGTTTTTTATGTTGGTCATCTTAGGTTATCAATTTTAAAAGGGTTATTTAAATTGATATTTTTATAGGTGATAGTAGAAACTTCCCCCTATTTATTATTCTAGTTACAATAATACGAATAAAAAATTCAATTTTTATGGTTTGTAAGATGATTTTTAGTAATAGAGTAATGGATTATCTCAAACTTAATCAGTACTTTAGTTAGTATTTTATTCCTAACGAAGAAAAATTGAATTCCTTTTATGGAATGATTAGGGAAAAGGGAAGGTTGTGCCTTTCTCAACATTATAGATTGGGAGAGGGGTATAAAAAACACCTCTTATTAAATCCAAAATAGGCATTAGCCTTCTATGACCTGCTGAATTCGCTTCAATATCAGCCACTTCTTTGCAGTTTTGAATTTCACCATAGCGTTGCTATGCTAAAATCTCAAATAACCTGAATTTATTGCGATTGCAACCCCTGTCAAGAATTATATTGCATAATGCGGTAAATAAGAGGTGTAGTAGAGGTAATTATGATTAGATGAATCTATTTTGTTGCTGCCATTTCATTAATTAATAAAGCGTTCCATTTATGGATCAAAGGCCATTCTCCCGATAAATCAGAATTTTTTTCACCGTCAAAGAAACACAAATGGGACTTTTTTACAGCTGTCTCCTTTTGATGGACTATTAATACTAAACTATCGATTACTTCCCCTCTATTTGAACCTTTTCCTATATGATGATTTTGTTTTTGAAGGTCAATATGAGAAATATAATCCGTTGAAATCAATTTAAATTTTATCTCAGCTTCCAAATTCATATAGAGCAACTTGTGCTTTCCGGTGTCAAGACCGATGGCATAAGTTCCACGCCAATAATCTAAATTGTCCATTACCAAGTCTTGCCTATTGGCTTCATCCATAAATTTTTGTTGCTTGGACAATTAAATTATTATTTTCGACTGTTGGAAATGAGTTTGAGTTGCTTTTTTT
>NZ_CAXBOC010000270.1:0-7540 GCF_963976465.1 uncultured Cyclobacterium sp.
TTATGGAGTAGCCGAAATACTGTCAAGGCCGCTGAGGCAAACTATGATTACCAAAAGTCTTTTACCCAAGTCAAAACAGATGTTATGCATAGTGAATTTCTGGGTGAATATGAAGTGTATCAAGTGATGCTGAAAAAATATCAGGAATACCATTCCACGCTACAGTCCTTGGAAAGTGAAGCATTATTGCTTCAGGCATTTAAATTGGGTGAACTTTCCTTTATGCAGTATTACCTCGAATTACAATTCTATCAGCAGGCATTCGACTCCATGTTGGAAATGGAAAAACAGTTAAATCAATCCAAAGCTGAGCTATTAAAACATCAATTATAACATTCAAACTACAAAAATTATGAAAATCTCAAATATTCTATTCGCACTACTTTTGATCGTTTCTGTCTCATGTGGCAACAAAAAAAACAACGATGATCATGGTCACATGCATACTACAGAAGAAGAACACGGCCATGCACATGATGCAGAGGATGCCGATCATCATCAAGAAGAATTCAAGGTAGAAAAAGACTCTACCGAGCATACCCATGACGACGGGACTACTCACAGCGATCATTAATCTATTCAAAGGATATTGATTATGCGATATGTAATTCTAATGATTACACTCCTCCTTGCCTCATGTCAGGCAAAGGAAGAGGAGGATCATGCCCATGATGCAAATGGTGGGCATGCGGTGGAAATAGAAGAATTCCCATCTGTAGATGCTACAGTGTGGACGGATAAAACGGAATTGTTCGTGGAATTTCCTGCCTTGGTTGTAGGTGGGACCAGTCGATTTGCCGCTCATTTTACAATTATGGATAGGCATCAGCCAGTCCGCGAGGGTTCATTGACGGTCAGTCTGATCAAGGGGGAAAACGGTATAAGAAATTCGGTTGATGCCCCCGATTCCCCTGGAATATTCAAACCTTCTTTACAACCAAGGGAAGCTGGGATCTATCAACTGGTATTTGAGCTCGAGACTCCTTCAATTACAGATAAAATAGTGATTCAGGGTGTGACAGTCTACGCTTCCATGGAAGATGCTGCAAACGATTTGAACACGGCAGAAACAGATGATGGTTCTATCACCTTTCTTAAAGAACAGGCTTGGAAAATAGATTTTCAGACTGCGAAAGTTGTAGAAAAGGAGATCTACCAAACCATCCCTACTTCAGGAAGATGGAAGGTTTCCCCTTCGGATTACCAGACCCTTATTGCGCCCAACTCAGGGAAAATCAACTTCAGTAGCAATAATCTTAACGAAGGGATGAAAGTACAAAAAGGCCAAGTACTCATGTCTGTCAGCAGTGCGGAATTGACCTCAAATAACCTTTCTGCAGAGATCCAGAAAGCCAGAGCGGCCTATGAGCAGGCAAGCCAGGAATATGAGCGAAAGAAGCAATTGTTTGAATCCAAGATTGTACCCAAGGCAGAATTTGAGCTGGTGGAGCAGAAGTATTTAGTGGCCAAGTCAACATATGAAACCCTTAACGCAGGATATTCCTCAGGAGGCAAGCAAATCCTGGCTCCATTTGAAGGCTATGTAAAATCAATAGCTGTGGATAATGGATCGTTTGTTTCTGAGGGTGCGAGTCTGGTGACAATTACCAGCCATAAAACCAGCCTTCTGGAAGTCCAGATAAGTCCATCCTATGCTACTCAGCTCCAGAATATCCATGACATCTACTATCAAACCAGATCTGACCATTGGTCTGGTCTGAAAGCCACTACCGGAAAGGTCTTGTCTGTAGGAAAAGAGGTGGAAAGTGATCAGCCCCTGCTGTCAGTATTTGCGGAAATCAACGATGTAGTAGAAATGCCTGAAGGTAGTTTCACAGAGGTTCAACTAGCTTTTGGACACCCCAAACTGGCAGCAGTTATTCCTCAATCAGCTTTACTGGAAGATTATGGTAATTATTCTGTGATCGTGGAACTGTCAGGAGAAAGTTTTGAAAGGAGACCAGTAGGCATTGGGAGAAGAAATGGAGAGGAAGTGGAGATTTTAGAAGGCGTGCAGCTGGGTGAAGTGGTAGTTACACGTGGTGCATATCAGGTGAAAATGGCTTCAATGTCTGGACAGGCACCAGCACACGGCCATGAACATTAATGAATCGGGGCTATGCTAAATAAAATATTATCTATTTCACTTCACAATAGATTATTGGTGCTCTTTGGTGCTGTGGTACTAAGTGTCACAGGCTTGTATCTTGCACGGACGATGAATGTGGATGTGTTTCCTGATCTGACGGCACCGACTGTGACGATCTTGACGGAAGCACATGGGATGGAATCAGAAGAAGTAGAAAAACTGGTTACTTACCAGTTGGAGACCGCAATGAACGGATCTCCCAATGTCAGAAGAATTCGTTCTTCATCGGCTGCGGGAATATCGATCGTGTGGGTAGAATTTGACTGGGGTACCGATATCTATCGTGCCCGGCAGATTGTGAGTGAACGAATTCCTATGGTTCAAGAAAATTTACCCGAGGGAGTAAGTACTCCGACAATGGCACCTATCTCATCTATAATGGGTGAAATCATGCTTTTGGGAGTGACCTCGGATAGCCTTTCTCCCATGGAGTTACGGACCCTAGCTGATTGGACCATCCGCCCACGGATTAAATCCATTGGAGGGATAGCAAATGTGGTAGTGATAGGCGGTGATTATAAGCAATATCAAGTTTTCGCCAACCCTGAAAAGCTAAAATATTACGATGTAACGCTGGGGGAATTATTGGAAAAAGTAAGGGCTTCCAATATGAATGCTCCGGGAGGCGTAATGAATGAATTTGGAAATCAATACATCATCAAAGGAAGTGGCAGGGCATATGCTGTGGAAGACTTGGAAGAGGCAGTATTGAAACAAGTAAACGGACAATCCATCAAAATAAAGGATGTTGCGACCGTGCAGATCGGGGCAGCGGACAAAATCGGAGACGGTTCTTTGAATGCATCTTCGGCTGTGATTTTAACTGTATCTAAGCAACCGGATGTAAACACCCTGGAGCTTACGGAAAGCCTAGATGAGGCAATCGCGGATTTGCAAAATACGCTTCCGGCAGGTGTGGAAATCAAAAGCGAGATCTTTAGGCAATCAAATTTTATTGATGCTTCTATTTCTAATCTGAACCAAACTTTACTTGAGGGTGCATTTTTCGTGGTGCTTGTGCTTTTTATCTTCTTGATGAATTGGCGCACTACGGTAATCTCATTATTTGCCATCCCAATTTCCCTGCTGGTATCTGTAATTGTACTTAAGCTTTTAGGCTATACAATCAATACCATGAGTCTGGGGGGTATGGCCATTGCCATAGGTGCTTTGGTGGATGATGCGATTATTGATGTGGAGAATGTTTTCAAGAGATTGAGAGAGAATGTACGTAAGCCTGTTGAAGAGAGGCAGTCAGTACTTCAAGTAGTTCAGGATGCTTCGGTCGAAATTAGGAGCTCGATCATTATTGCTACGCTGATTATCATCGTTTCATTTATTCCACTTTTCTTTTTAAGTGGTATGGAAGGACGGTTATTACAACCTCTGGGAATTGCTTTTATTACCTCGGTATTGACTTCATTGATCGTAGCGGTGACGGTGACGCCTGTACTTTGTTCTTACTTGCTGAAAAATAGTAAGGTACTTGAGAAGCAAGCTGAAGGAACCAAAGTAGAACGTTGGTTACAGAAGCATTATTCAGGATTCTTACGAAGAGCACTGGAAATCCCCAAATGGATCATCGGTCTAACAGCTGGGGCATTTATACTAAGCTTAATCCTTTTCGCACAGCTTGGGCGAAGCTTCCTTCCAGAGTTTAACGAGGGCTCGTTAGTGATCAGTGTCGTAGGTATTCCCGGAATGTCCTTGGTGGAAAGTAACAAGACAGGATTGCTGGTAGAGCAGTTGCTTTTGGACATGCCCGAGGTAGACGTTGTTACCAGAAGAACTGGTCGGGCAGAGCTGGATGAGCATGCTCAGGGTGTAAATGCCGCTGAAATCGACGTTCCGTTTGTACTTTCTGATAAATCCAAAGAGGAGTTTTTCGAAGAGGTGCGAACCAAACTGAGTGTAGTTCCAGGCGCAAGTATAACACTTGGCCAACCCATTGCGCACCGGATTGATCACATGCTCTCTGGTACAAGGGCCAACATTGCTGTCAAAGTCTTTGGGTCTGACCTACAGCGATTGTTTGAACTAGGCAAAAATATCGAAACGAGCATCAAACCAATTGAAGGGATAGCTGATGTTGCTGTAGATCAGCAAGTAGAGGTTCCTCAACTGAGGATCACTCCGAATCGTCAATTACTGGCAGCCAACGGGATGACAGTGTATCAATTGATGGAGCAGGTTGATATTGCCTTTGCAGGTGAAAAAGCAGGTGAAATTTATGAAGGACAACAGTATTTTGACCTAGTTGTAAGGTTCAGAGCTGAATCCAGAAGTACAAGAGCAAGCATCGAACAGGCATTGATTTCTCTTCCCGGCGGAGGCCAGATACCGCTCGATCAGCTCGCAAATATAAGCTCTGTAAGTAGCCCAAATACCATAAGTAGAGAAAACGTGCAACGAAAAATTGTAATTGCAGCAAATGTTCAAGGAAGGGATCTTCGAAGTGTTGTCAATGATATCCAGCAAATCATCGGAGATGAGATTCAGCTCCCTGATGGATATCGGGTAGAATATGACGGACAGTTTGAGAGTGAGGCCAAAGCATCTCAGCTACTGTTAATCACAGCAGGTATGGCTATTCTGATTATTTTCCTTTTGCTGTATTACGAGTTTCAGGACATCAAGCTTTCCTTTGTGGTATTACTTAATTTACCTTTGGCTCTGATTGGAGGAATTCTGATCGTCTATTTTACCTCCGGAGTAATTAGCATCGCAGCTACAATTGGTTTTATCAGTTTATTCGGAATCGCAACAAGAAACGGAATTCTACTTGTTTCACGTTATGAAGATCTTAGGAAAGAAGGGAAAGGCGGAGACGAACTCCTGCTTGAAGGTGCCATGGATCGGCTTAACCCAATTCTGATGACAGCATTTACTACAGGTCTGGCTTTGATTCCATTAGCACTCAAAGGAGGAGAGGCCGGAAATGAGATTCAGAGCCCTATGGCGGTCGTAATTTTGGGAGGATTGCTTTCTGCCACTTTACTTAATCTATTTGTCATACCATGTGTGTATGAGTTAGTAAACAAGCGAAAATCTATTGTTTAATAATTCATTAATTTCTTTAATCATAACACCTCAGGGAAATTCCCTGGGGTTTATTTTATTTAAATTTCTAAGGAAGAAGGAGATGATCTGACAAGTTATCCTGTTCAATTTGACGTATTGGTCTTCAGTTTTCAGCCTATGAATTATAGACTGAAGATCGTGGGATGTTTTCTGAATAAGAGCCGATGAAATGCACTATTTTTTCACATCCCAGGTGCGGGATGGTTAGCTATGTTTTCAAGAAAAGTCTATAGAGATTTTATCTTGGAAAATCTGGCTTATTGTAAAAAGGAAAAAGGACTTTTCCTCTTTGGTTATGTCATCATGACCAATCACCTTCACTTGGTTGTTCAACAAAAAGATGCGAAATTATCAGGATGGGTGCGTGATTTTAAGAAATTTACAAGCAAGAAATTGCTAAAAATGATAATTGAAAACCCTCAGGAAAGCAGAAAGGAATGGTTGAAGATAATTTTTGCCTATCATGCGAAATTTAATAAAAGAACTGGGGAGATGCAATTTTGGACACATGAAAACCATGCTGTCGAACTTTATCGAACTGAAATGATTGAAAGTAGAATGAATTATATACATGAGAATCCGGTAAGGGCAGGAATCGTGGAAAAACCAAAGGACTACATGTGTTCGAGTGCAAGAAATTATGCTGGATTAGAAGGTTTGATAGCCGTGGATCATTGGCAATTCCGTCCAATTCCAATTGCAAATTAAAAATAATAGAAGGGTGTTTTGCAAACCTACACCCAGCTCACGAAGGCATAAACTACACCTAGCCGGGGTCATTTTGGATCCTTGAAATAAAATTTCCCTCCCCGATGTACCGTTTGTCAATAATTCACTTTATTTTTTAAGAAAATGTGGGAAAATTAAGTATTAGGAATAAAAATTGTTAACATTTAGTCTTAAAGGAAAGTGTGGCACAATAATTTTTTTCAAATATGAAAATAGGATGGTGTTCAATCAAAATTTGGTATTTCTCACGAGGTCAACTTAAATAATTCCGGGACTTAGATCAGCATTTTCTAATTTTCTAATCCAAAAATTATTACCAATTCTTAAAATTTAGAATAATATGAAAAAATTCAAAATACTCTTATTTCTAGGTGGACTATTAAGCCTCTTGGGGTTTGGTTGCGAAGAAGAAGAGCCTACAAATTGTGAACTGGCCGCATGTGACCCCGGAAGAAAAACCATCAAACAGTGGGTAGACAAAGAGGGAATGGTATTGTTGGACAACAGGAACCAAATGTATTATATAAGTACTGGTGAATCACCTGATATGCATATACTTGGATATATTTGCAATTTACCTGAAGAATTTAAAAGTGAAGGAATGCTAGTTGTGGTAAGTGGTGATTTAAAAGAAGATTGTGATGAGCTTAACCTTATCACTGTAGCTCAGGAAAATTATTATTTACATATTGATAGTATTGAAATCATTAAGGATTAAATTATGGAAAAGTTTTACTTTATTCTCATCATGCTTTTATGCTCGGTTAGTGTATTCAGCCAAACCATTCAGAATTCTGATTCTGATATGGTCTTTCTTGATGGGAAGCCGGATAAAAAGAAATCCAACGAAAACGTCATAAATCCTAAATATGTTATTATTGGAAATGGGAATAATGTATGGGAAGACCGAATTATTACGTATTTTTTTGATAATGGGACCCCAGATATTAGCGGGGATCTTGAAGAAGATGGGGTAAGAGATGCATTTGATATATGGCAAGCAGAAACTGATATAGCTTTTTTAGAGGTATGTAATGCTAACAATGCAGACATAGTTATTTCTTGGAGATCGTGGAACCATGGAGATGGGGCTCCATTTGATGGACCTAATGGGGTGTATGCTCACGCACTTATTGGTGAAACCACTAACCCCCTTGCTGGAGATATACATTTTGATGAAAGCGAAGATTGGACCATAGCTGAAACAAGTAATGATAACCAACCTATGGATTTGGTTACTTTTGCTGCCCATGAAATCGGCCATGCCATAGGTTTGGATCATTCTAATGTAAATACTGCATTGATGGCAGGTGGTCATGCTCTTTGGATACAAAATGGGTCTCATCGGTTTTTGATACAAGATGATATAGCTGGGATACAAAATCTTTATGGTTTACCTAATAGTGGGGAATTGGTTGATGGCCCTGATGCTCTTTGTTCCAGCGGGTCATATACGATTCAGGATGTACCAGCTGGTATATCAGTTGCATGGACGGTCAGCCCATCCCATATTTTCACAAATAGTTCCGGCACAGGAACAACAGCAAACCTAAATCTTGTACATCCTATGACTGTTTCAGG
>NZ_CAXBOC010000271.1:0-7516 GCF_963976465.1 uncultured Cyclobacterium sp.
CCCTGGATTTTGTCATCATGTTTATTCCGCTTGAAGCAGCTTATATCGTGGCCCTTCAGGCTGACCCTAAACTATGGGAATATGCCTATAAAAAACGAGTGCTACTGATTAGTAGTAGCAATTTAATTGCTGCGCTAAAAATGATCAAAGACCTATGGATAAGGGATGATCAATCCAAAAACGCCATTGAAATCGCTGACAGAGGAGGCAAAGTTTATGACAAACTTGCCAATTTTCTACACAGTCTGGAAGACATTGGAAAGCATCTGGACAGGTCCCAAGAGAGTTATGCAACCGCTATTAAACAACTCAAAACCGGCAAAGGCAATTTAATATCACAGGCAGAAAAGCTTAGAGCATTAGGTGTCAATGCCCGAAATAAAATTTCCGGAAACGAATAATTTGGTCAAGCATTGCTGTATGTGACATTTTTTGGGATTAATAAGTAAGTTCGGATAACCAATTTTAGTTGATAAGTCTGCCTATCAGAAAGGTAGATCTTCAGGATTGTCTATTTCCTTGACTACGGCATGTCCGGAAATAAGGTAATTTCGACCTGTAGCCAATTCTTGGCACAACACCCTGGTTCTTTGTGTACGCAACTTCTTAAATTGCCTTTTTCTTAATAAAAAGTGAGTATTTATGGCAAGGTCTCCTAAAAGCGGTTCTTCTTTGATAAAGGTGTTTTTATCGTACTTTCTTAATTCCTTCATCAAAAATAAATCCGCACCGGTGGAAGCTTTAGGGTTATTCATGTACAGTTTTAGGGGGATCAATATATCATTGGGAAACACCCCCTCATGTAACATTGGCGCCATCAACCACTTAAAACTTTGCTTCCATTCGATCCCATGAGGCAATATTCCTTTCCCAATTCTTTCCTTGTATCGGCTAAAAACACGGTGATGAGCTACCTCATGAATAAAAGTAATCAAAAATTGGTATTGATTCAGGTCATTATTGATGGTGATTTTCTGAATACTTTTATCCTTTCTATAGCGAAAATCGCCCAGTTTTGACCTTCTTGATTTGGTGATTTCAAAGATAAAAGGTTCCTCCTCCCATAGGGAAAAGCAATAAGACAAGGCCTTTTCAGGTACCTTGCCTTGTAAATTTTCCAACCACTTTTCTTTTTCCACTTTTGCTTATTAACTGAAATCAAAATTAAGGATTTTTATCCTCGTGAATAAGCTCAAGTAGTTTTTTTCTAAACAATTCCTCCGAACCTGTAGAAAGGTTACTGATCCTACACCTCCAGGTTTCATAGCCTCCTTTCTCTATCTCATGTGCGGGTGGAACATAGCCTACATTTTCATTGGCCAGGCTAATTGTGAAATAGGGAAAATCAAGTCCTTCTTTAATTTTAAGCCCGGTTTCCGCAAAAAACTCTCCGGGTAAAGCACCAATTTTCCCTTCCCCTATATGTAAAACCTGTACCGGACAAGAAGCATCTTCAGGAAATTCATTCAGCAACATTTGCTCTCTGGCATACAGTTTTTCCCAACCTTCAGTATTAGGCTTCAATTCTTCCAAACCTCCGGAAGCCAAGATGGCCTTTGATTTTTCCAATTCTTCTAAACTAGGCATCCTTCTCTCAGCCTTTAACAAGCTAAAACTGCTTTTGAGTTGGGGCGATTTATCCCACCTAAGACTTTGAACCATTTCCAAAACCTTTTCGGCCAACTCACCTCCTATTTTTCTACTTTTGGCTAACTCTCCTTCAGGAAATTTAACTCTCCCACTGAAATCCCAGATATTTATATCCCCACTCGTACCATTGCTCATCATCCCCACAAAAGCATCTCCTGCCCCTAATTTTTCTTTCAATGCATTGGAAAACATACCAAAATAATCCGCTGAAATGGTTCCGTTTTGCCAATCCCCAACATAATGAAGGGAGTAATTGCCCAAAATGGAGATCCATTCCCCGTCTAGGCCTTTGATAGCTAAAAAACTCAATTCAGGATCCGGAATATTGAGTGGTTTTATGATTTGGTCTTCCACTCCAAATGGGTTGGTTTTGATTGTATCGGCTTTTCCTGTTACCGGGTTAATTGGGGAATAACTATCTTCCATCCAGTACCTGCGACACATCACATATTCCGGAACATCAATAGCGCCAAAGGCCAACTGAGCCGGTTTTACCTGGCTCAAAGCCTTCCCGACAGCCGTTGTTATCAGACCAGGTAGTCGTTTCCTATAGGCCATGTCTGCTGGCACCATGTGCACATCCTCCACAGCACCAGAAGCATGGGTATGTGTAGCCGAAATCAAAACCTGCCCGGGAGGTATTCCAAATTTTTCCTCAATGATAGCTTTGGTTTCATCCAAAAGCTCCTTTCCCAACACACATATGTCAACAATCACTATGGCCAAGCAGCTGTCCTCATTTTTCATTACCAGTGCTTTGGCATGTAGAGGGTCATGTATCTTTTGGGCGTAATGGGTAACAAAATCACCGTTTATAATGGTCCCTAAGGGAGGTGTGGTTTCGACAATGGCCGCACCAGCTTGAAAAACATTTGACATGGATAAGAAGTATTTATTATTGTGAAATTTTAACCGGAGGGCAGTGCTTTTCTTAAAAAGCGAAGAAAATTACCATGGAAAATATTATCAATATCCTTATCAGAATACCCCCTCCTATCCAGAATCTCCTCATATTTCTGGAGATCTGCTATGGAATTAAGGTCCCAGGGAGATTGTTCCGTACCAAAGATGCCATCCAAATCACTTCCAATCCCAATGTGTTCACTGTCTCCCACCAATTGACAAATATGGTCCCAATGATCTACCAAATGCTCCAATTTGATATCCAATTGCCAAGGGTCTGAAATGGTATCGATAAAACGGATATCCATAGCCCAACAGTCTAACATACCACCAATAACTGCTCCTCGCTTTACCAATTTTTTAATTTGCTCATCAGTTAACTGTCTCTGATTGGGCACAATTTTCCGAACATTATGATGACTGGCCCAAATGGGACCACCATATAAATCCAAAGCTTGATCAAAACCTTGATTCGTAAGGTGGGTAAAGTCTAAGATCATTTGGTATTGCTCCATTTTCCTGAGCAGCTCCTTGCCTAATTCAGTGATGGGCCCTTCTGATTTGGTCCCCGGCGCGTATCGTCCCGGACCGAAATGAGACAATCCCAATGCCCGAAGTCCATAATCGTAAGCCCTGTCTAAATAGGAAGGGTTTACCAACGAATCTCCCCCTTCAAGGTTTAGAATATAACCAATTGCTTTTTCCTCATCAGGTATATTGCTATCTTCCCAAAGGGCAAGCATCTGATCCAGATCCTCTTTTGTCAAGATCTGTTTCATTTCACCTAGTGCTTCCATTTCCCTGTACCAAGCCAATTGGGCTTGAGTCATGGCCCAAGCTTGTTGAGGTGAATTCCATCCGGCAAGTGCAGAATCAAGAGGGGAATACCTAGCCAATTGGGTTGCCACCACAATGCCGATTTTTCCTTTTCTTAATTCCGGCAAACAGACCGTTCCTCTACCTCTATCAGGCTTGTCTGGCATATGCATTTCAGCCTTTCGAATGTCTGAAAGCGGTTTACTTAAGTCCCTGTTCCACTCAATGGCATTCATGGACAAATCCAAATGCGCATCTAGAATCAGCCTTTTACTCATTTTGAATTAGGTATTTTAGCAGTACAATCGATTTCTACTTTAAGATTTTCAGCCAAAACAGATTGAACGGTAATCCGCGCAGGTTTGGTGTTTTTGAAAAAGCTGGCATAAACCTTATTGTACCGGTCAAACTCTGAGATATCTGACAAATGTACTGTACATTTTACCACATTGTCCATGGTTCCTCCGGCGGCTTCAATAATTGCCTGTATATTTTCTAAGGTTCTCTGGGTCTCCTCCTCGATGGTTCCCAACTTAAATTCAGAAGTTTCAAAATCTACTGATGCCTGCCCGGAAACGAACAAAAACCCATCTACCAAAATGGCGTCAGAATAAGCGCCGGTGTCAAAACTTAAATCTCTTTTAGGGTGTACTATCTTTTTCATTATCTATATTTTTTAATTGATTAAAATCTAATATTACCATGCAGTCCATCCACCGTCTACCACCAAGTTATGCCCCGTAATATAAGTAGAAGCATTGGAGAGTAAAAACCCTACAGATCCGGCCACTTCATTGGCCACTCCTACCCTGCCTAAAAAGGTCTTTTTTTCTAAGGATTTGATAAAATCGGGATGCGCTTTTTGTACTTTATCATTCGGGAATGGGCCCGGTGAAATACTGTTACACCGTATATTCTTAGGTCCAAAATGCATACCTAGGTACCGCGCCATCTGAATGATTCCTGCTTTACCTACCCCGTATTCAATAGGGTTGGTCATAAGGGGAGGTTCATATATATTTTGGTCAGGTGAACCCATTCCGTACATGCTTCCAAATAATACTATGCTGCCCGATTCCTCGGTCTCCATCAATTGCCCTACGGCTCTTGCCAAAATAAAAGTTGCGGTAAGCTCAGTGTGGATTACTTGGTCAAAATCCTGCGGCTCTATCTTCTCTAAGGACTTCCCACTGGCCGCATAGGCAAGGTTCACCAAACCATCAGGACATCCGTATTTCTCATTATTTTCATTTACAAAGTTGGCAATGGCTTGAGTATCCGAAAGATCAAATTGAGATGGAATCAAAAGACTACCCAATTTGGTTTTTTTCGCAAAAACAAAAGACCTGTCCTCACGGTCAATGCACAAAACCCTGGCCCCTTCCTTACAAAGTAATTGAACCACGGCTTGACCCAAATAACCTGCTCCTCCTACAACCCAAATTGTTTTCCCTTCCAGAGAAAACGGAGAAGCAGCAAAATTTGCAGATTTTGAATCAGGCATTAAGTCCTCCATCCATTAAAATATTCTCGCCATTGATATAAGCTCCGGCTTCAGAAGCCAATAAGACTGCCAAACCTTTGATATCATCAGTATTGGCCATTCTTCCCATAGGCACTTTTTTATTGTAATTGGCTACAAATTGATCTGGTTGATTGTTGAACAATCCACCCGGGGAAATACAATTGAATCGGATATTTTTACCAGCATTCATTTTAGCCATAAAGCGACTAAGGTTAATTAACCCTGCGTTGTGGAAAAAATAATCGGGAGGCAAGTCTCCCATGCTGGTACCTTCATAATTGGAGAGATCCGGACCTTTCATGCCCATCATGGAACTAATATTAATCACAGATCCACCTCCACTAGCGATAATCAAGTCTGTCATGGCCTTTAGCAAATCCCACATTCCGGTTGCATTTACACGCATTGATTCATCAAATTCTTCAAGAGGTCGATTGTAACCCTTCATAGGCCTTGACACAGCATTGTTTACAAACACATGAAGTTCGCCAAATTTTTCCTTCAGTTGCTGTGTAAACTTTACTACTGAGGTGCTATCCCCTTGGTCCACTTCCATCGCAAAAACATCCAGCCCTTTGGCTTTAAAAGTAGCAGCTGTTTTTTCCGCTGAAGCAATATCTCTAGAAGTAGTTATTACAGTTCCCCCAGCTTCAGCCAAACCTTCTACCAGGCATTTACCATATTGGCCGGAACCACCGGTGACTACAATGACTTTTCCTTTTAAGCTCAATAATTCTTTAACGTTCATTTTCTGCTATGTTAACTACTACACCCCCATTTTCAAAACTTTCCTTGGCACCTATGACCACTTCCATAATCGCAGCGGTTTTAGAAAACTCTAAATAGGGTTTCTCCCCTTTTAATGCTTCTATAAATACAATTAGATTGTCCCTAAACATGGAGTAAGAATTCTGTATATCAGCCATCTTCCAGCCATTTTCCCCAAAAAAGCTAAGTTGAAATGTGCCACAAATATCCTTGAACAAATGTACCGTTGCTTTGATACCATTCTCGAAGGTAACCATTACAATGTCTTCATCTTCTTCTCCTATATGCTGGACCTTTACCGGTCTAGGATCACCTAAAGTACTAAAAAGTGCCTCCAGAAGGTGTACCCCATATTTTTTCCAATCCTTTTTACCTACTGCAGTTACCAAACGAATGTCTCCAAGTGATTTTATTCCCGTTTTGACTGTTCTACATTCTTGCGAATAGCGCATGGAAGAACAGGACATAAACACTTTTCCTAATTTATGCTGTTCGGAAAAATAGGTTAGGTCTTCCCTAGAATAAACCAAAGGTTTGTCTATAAAAATCGGCACATTTGCCTCTAAAAAAGGCTTGGCCATCTCCACATGACTCTCAGGATCATCTCTTCCGAGAATAACGGCATCCACCGCTCCAATCATGTCTTCCAAATTTTCCACTACATGGGAAATCCCCGCATTTTTAGCAATGCTTTTGCTAATCTCAAGATCTTGACTCCACACATGACTTACCTTGGCTCCGGGAATGCCGAGGGTATCCTCATTGGCTTGTAAATAATCTGATACTGCAGGGTAACCAATCTCATTGATTATATCGCCATCAAAAGATCCATTGATGATTGAAGACCAGGAATAAGGGTGGGCATTTCCCGGACTCATTCCTATCATTCCTATTTTTAGCATTTTCTTTTGGTTAGTTTAAAAGCAAATTCATAATCTTATCTTCCCTTATACTTGAAATTAAAGCCAACCCATCCTGTCCCAATAGGGAATATTGATAAATTCCGGTTCCGAAAAAGGTATGGCCCCGGCGAGTAGCTTTTGATTTAAGGTGGGCAGGTCGGCAGTTTCGAGGGCCTTTTCCAAATAAACGGGTTTATCAATCCCCACCAATACCGATGAAACTTTCTCTTGGTCTAGTACATAGCGGGTAGCATATTCGGGTAATGTCATGCCCTCTTCCGCTGCCAAGCTTGCATATTGCGAAATATGATGTTCTATAGAAGCCAAAGGTGCTTTTAGGTTTTTACCACGTTCACTTAGCATTCCTCTCATCAAAACAGAACGAACCACCATACCGACGCCTTTTTCAGCTCCCAAATCAAAAATCTCTGCCTGCCTTTGGTCAAGTAAATTGAAGGGCAATTGAATGACTTCCCATAAGCCTGAATTAATAGCTGTTTCTGATTCCTCCACAGAATAAGTAGAGGCACCTATGGCTTTGGTTAGCCCTTCCTTTTTCAAATCTTCAAAGGTTCGGCAGACTGCCTCATTCTTCAAAATGCTTAAATCTGCTTGGTGTAACATCAATACATCCACATAACCCATACTTAAGGCTGCTAAACTCTCTTCAAGTGAGCCTCTTATTATGTGCGCCAGGGTTTTGTCATCAGGTAATTCGCCGGAAGTATTTTTCAAATGTTGGCATTTTGTGCAGATCACAACTTCCTCCCGCTTTTGCCGAAAAGCTTTGCCTATCAATTCCTCACTTTTACCATACATTCTGGCGGTATCGAAAAAGTTGACTCCTTTATCTAAAGCCTGAAGCAAAAGAGCTATTGCCTCATTTTCTTGCAACATGTCCTTCTCAGAATGAACACCGGGGCCATAAGGCAAACCGATTTCCACACCCCCG
>NZ_CAXBOC010000272.1:0-7516 GCF_963976465.1 uncultured Cyclobacterium sp.
ATAATCCTTTAAGGAATAATTGGCCACTGCCCTACCTTCTAAAGCATAGGGAATAAATGGACTATTTGGTTTATTGTTTATCAATCGTGAGTACGCATCTGCTGCTTGATCATAATTGAGTTCTTCCATATGTATCTGTGCTTTTTGATAAAGCGCATCTTCCACGTACAAACTGTTTGGGTAATTATTGATTACCTGATCCAGTTGTCTTATTGCTTCCCTATTGTTATTCTGGAAATTGGCCACCACCCCACCTCTAAAATAGGCATAGTCGCTGTATTGATTGCTTTCCGCTACAGCCCTTCTAAAAACATTGGCAGCATCGGTAAATTTCTTTTGAACATAATAAGTATCTCCAAGTCTTACAAAGGCATCATCATAATTTTGCTTGTCATTGGCATTCTTTAACTTATCCGTATAAATCTTAAATTGTCTTTCCGCCTTTTCATATTGCTCATCGTTATAATAGGCATAACCCAAACCATAATGGGTACGGATCAAACTTGGATCCGATGAAGGCGGGTTCATGCTTATTAATTTTTCATAAGCTTGTATAGCTGCCGCAACATTATTATTGGCCGCATTGGCCTCTCCTTTCCAAAATTGGGCTTGATACTGAAGGGGTTTTTCTACCGGGAATTGCAGGGATTTACTCAGCATTTGTTGGGTGCCCTTTAAATTGTTGTCCCTGTAATAAGTCATGGCCTGGTAGAAAGTGACTTTTTGGTAGGCTTCCTGAATCCTTTTGGACTTATTGTTCATTTTCTCCATATGTCCAATGGCCCGTAGATAATTATTCGTATTCACCAGGGCATCACTGAGCAAGTTTTCTGCTGCCGTTTTTTGGCTTCCTTGTGGATAAACATTCAGGTATTGATCCAAGGCACTTATGGCTTCCTGAAATTTGCCTAATTCCAGGCTCACTTTTGCATAATTGAATAAAGCCTCTTCTTTAATCTCAGGCCTAAAATCCATTTTATATGCTGCATTGAAACTATTGGCGGCAAAAGGTAAATTTTTCTGTTGTACATAAGCATAACCTAGGAAATAACTAGCCAAATGCCCTAACTCATCGTTTACCAAAGCTACTTCTTTAAAAAACTGGCTTGCTTCGGCAAACTGCTTGTTTTCGTAATGGGCTACACCAGCCTTGTATTGTTGATCTCGGGAAAGCTTTCCTTTGTTGGCAGATACAAAGCCCATATAGTGAAATGCGGCTTGGGCATAATTCCGTTTTTCATAATATGCTTCTGCCAATAATAAGTGAATTTGTTCACTACTCTCCAAATTCTTCTTATTTACTATTGGAGCAGCATAGGTAATCAGGGTGTCCAATTTATTTTGTCGGTAATATATACCGGCCAACATATAGGGGACCTTTAGGCTGTATTCAGCAGATTTCTCTGCCTCCTTAAAATCTTTGGCGGCAGCTTCAAAGTCGCCTTCTTCAAAAGAACAATAGCCTGCATAAAAATAGGCACTGGCCAAAAAAGGGCTACGATACCTTTTTGCCCTCTCAAAATAGTTTTTAGCTTGGCCAAAATTATTTAACTGAAAGTAACTGTACCCCATTTTAAAAAACAATTCCGGATGTCTTTCAGTACTTAGGGGTACATTTTTAAGCAAATCAAAATTGCTAATGGCCTTTTTGTAATTCTTGCTTTGGAAATAGTCGTTCCCTAATATCCAAGCTGCTTCATTTCTTAATGATTCATTGGGATAATCCAGTATAAAAGCATCCATCAGGGAAGTCCCTTCAGGGAAATCACCCCGTAAGGCAGATAATGCCCTATAATAAGCAATAGCTACTTCTCGGCTGTTGTTCTCTATATCCGGATGTAAAGTCAACCTATCAAAGGCCTCTCGAGAGGAAGAAAATTGATCTTTGTGAAACAGTTCAAGGGCATCCTGAAATTTAGCTTCCAGGCTTGTTTGATGTAAACTGGATTGGGTATAAGCCTGACTGTAAATTAGCAAGGATAAACCATACAATAGCAATGTTTTTCTCATTCTCAAATAGTGGTCAATGAAGAATTTTAAAAATTAGTTCTTTTAATATTTGACTATCGTCTACAGCATTTGAAGTGGTTACACCTTTGGAACGTAAATCCGCCTCCTTTAGGTATCCCACCACATCAATAATCTTGCCTAAAGAATAATTCTTTGCCGCTATGGTATATTCTTTTATAAAATAAGGGTTTACCTTGATCAGCCCTGCCAATTCTCTTTCGCCAAGATTTTTATTGGCTTTGACCAGCAATAGCCGAGAGAAATGAATGTATAAAAGTGTTAAAATGGGTATTAACGGATGGGATTTGATATTCTGACCAAAGTAATTAATGATGGTGTTCGCCTTATTAACATCTTTGTAACTTAGGGCTTTGGTCAATTCAAAATTGTTAAAATCCTTACTGATTCCAATGTATTGTTGGATATGACTCGGGTTGATTTTAACAGGTTCATTAAAGTTGATAATCATTTTATCAATTTCATTGGTCAGCACTTCCATATTATTGCCAATAGATTCAGCAAGAATTTGGCAGGCCTTTGTTTCGATTGAATGTCCCTTTGATTTCACATATTGTTCAATATATGGGGAAAGTTTGTATTCAGGAACTTTGTCAGATTTTACCAGTATGGCTTTTTTATCCAACTCTTTGGCTAGGGCTTTCCGGCCATCCAAAGTTTTGTATTTATAGGCGAAAACCAAAATGGTGCTTGGCAGCGGATTATTGATATAGGCGATCAACTGTTGATCCCCGGCTTCTTTTCCAATTTCAAAAACATTTTGTGCTTCCTTTACAATGACCACTTGCCTGTCTGCCATCATAGGAAAACGTTTTGCATTGGTAAGAATCGAAGCAATAGTCGATTCTTTGCCATACATTATGGTTTGGTTAAAACTACGGTCCTGAGGTGCTAGGGCATTGTTTTCAATGAAATCTGTAATTTTATCAATGAAATAAGGCTCTTCACCCTGAAGAAAATAAATAGGGGCAAATTTATTTGCTTCAAGCTCTTTTAAAATACTTTCCGGTTTACTGGCCATACCTGATTTAAAAATGAAACAAAAACAGTTCAAATATAAAAAGAATAAAGGATTATTAACTGTTGAATGAAACAATACCTTCATTACTTTTGTATGTATTATATCACAAATCAAATTAAAGGTGGAAACAATAGAAACTGGTATCTCTTATTATAAGGAAGGAAAATTTGAAGAGGCTTTGGCAGTATTCAACAGGTTAATCAAAGAAGAAGGATCTCAACCTGCTTACCTGCATTTTAGGGCCAGGGTTCAATCCAGGTTGGGGGCCATGGAAGCAGCATTAATTGATTTTGACCTATTATTAAAAGCAGACCCTTACAATACCACGTATATTTCAGACAAGGCAGTGGTGCTGCATTTACTTGATCGCAACAAAGAGGCGATGGAAGGATTTGACCAAGCGCTTAACCTGGATCCAAACAACCCCTATCGCTACTCTAGTAGAGCCTATTTCAGGGACCGAATTGGTGATTTAAAAGGTGCCATAGCGGATTACGAAAAGGCCATTGAACTTGACCCGGAAGATGCCGTGGCCCACAATAACAAAGGAATCGTAGAGGAGAAACTTGGCTACAAGGAAAAATCACAGCAAAGTTTTTCAGTAGCTGACAAGCTTACCGGATATCAAGCACCCGAAAAAACAGAAGAAAACCCTACTCCGCTACCAAAAATAAAAGAGAACTCAGCCAATGAAAACCTCCCTCCCATTTCTGACAAAAAACCCCTGAGTTTCAGTACCTATTTTAATACTTTGGGAAGTATATTTACGGATAAAAAAACAAGAGATGAATTTAAGTCCTTTATAAAAGAAAAGTTCAAAGGTTTTTGATCACATAAAGTGGTTTATTGATAAAATAAGACATTTTCTTCGAAAGGTTCTTGGTGAATAGGTTTTCAAACCAAGTCTTTTTCTTACTAAGTGTAAACAATATATTTCCCTTGGAAGTAATCAGGTAGTTTTCTAGACCCAAAGCTGCATCATCTCTGTAGGATTTCAAAACAAAGTTCATTTTGTCATAGTGTGCAAAAGGTGCCAATTCCTCTTTTAGGGAAGAGTGCATGGCTTTGTCGATGATATTCGCTTTTGAACTTACATGTACTACGTCTATTTCTGAATCAAACAAACCTGCGATTTTTACTACCTTTTGAATGGCCAGTTTGTCTTCTTCCATATAATCCGTCGCATATACTATTTTTCGGGGAGGTTTAAAAAATACTTTTCTAGGAATAATAAATACATCACAGTTGGCATCTTGAACCACCCTAGATGCTTTGGTCCCTATATAATTTTTTTTGAATTCATTGACCCCTTCCGTTCCCATAATGATAAGGTCAACCTTATTTTCATCCGCATATTCTAGAATTGTATTTACAGCTTTTCCTTCTTTTACCAGGGAATTACAGGCATGTAAACCTTTGTCAAGGCTTTCCTCTTCCACAGTTTTCACCAAACAATTAAGCTTACTTATGGCTGCATGAAGGCTTTCTTCCAATTCTTTTTTCGGAAATAATTTTTTATAATCTTCTGTTTCAGGAACATGAAATAAAATCAATTCTGCATTTAATTTTTCACCCAATCTTGCG
Source organism: uncultured Cyclobacterium sp. (assembly GCF_963976465.1). Classification (NCBI taxonomy): domain Bacteria; kingdom Pseudomonadati; phylum Bacteroidota; class Cytophagia; order Cytophagales; family Cyclobacteriaceae; genus Cyclobacterium; species uncultured Cyclobacterium sp. The sequence goes on from NZ_CAXBOC010000272.1 coordinate 4,634, forward strand.
GCATATTCTATGGCATTCAACGCACATTCTGAAAAGTCAGTAGGACAAAGAATGGTATATTTTTTCATAATAAATCTTATAATTAAATTTTAATATCCTTGTACAGTACTGACCTCATTAATCAAAGGTCTATTTTCGATTGCATTTTTATAATTGGCAATGATTTGGGGAGCCGCTGCTTTATAATTGGTAATACTAGCGATATGAGGAGTGACCATGATTTCTTCTCTGCCCCAAAAAGGATGCAATTCAGGCAAGGGTTCTTTATTAAAAACATCCAATAAGGCTCCGGAAACCTGGCCTGATTCAATGGCTGGAATGAGATCATCCTCAACCAAATGTTTGCCTCTGGCAACATTAATAAGATAAGTTCCAGGTTGGAATTTTTTAAATAGTTCACCATTCAGAAAGCCCTCAGTTATTGGTGTTAAAGGCAATAAGCAAACCACCACATTCACCTTGTCAAGAAATTCTTGAAGTTGAGGACCAAAAAAGTAAGGATGGCGAAAGGAAGTTTTAGGTGTATTTCCATAACCATAACATGAAATACCTAAGGCATGCAACTTATCCAATACATCCCCACCAAGCTCACCTACCCCCATGACACCTACTGAGATGGGAATTTCAGGCTTGGTCATGTCCCATTTTTTAAGCGCTTTATTGGTTATATATCTTTTAAATTGACGGTGAAAATTGAGAATACCCATTACCACATAATTTGTCATGGAAAAAGTAAGTCGTGGATCAACAATTCGGGTGATGGGCACACCTTTGGGAATGTAATCTGCCATGATGTGATCCACACCTGAGCCCATCGAACAAATAAGCTTTAAATTGGGAAATTCTTTAAGAATGTTTTTGGGATGCTGCCACAATACAACTACCTCAACAAGGGCTTTATCTTTAATTTCAGGGTACACTTGAAGGTCGATTTCAGGAGCCAATTCTTGAAAAATACTTCTCCAAGAATTAAGCTCTTTGTCGGGTTTATTTGGCGCAACAATTGCTAATGCCATGAAAGGAATTGGTTGGTTTTGGATAAAATAATTAATTTAAAACTCGCCTAAAGATGCTGCGAAAATATCCAGTCTTTGGATAATTTAAACAGTAAAAAGAGGACAGATATTTAATTAATAACAAATTAACTATCTTTACAAAAGGGTGATATTACCGTTTAAACAAAATAATAACCCATACTGTAAGGTTATCCTTTTCTTTATAGAGCTTTAAGCCAATCTAATTATAAAATCTATGAAAACAAAGAATATTGTTTGCCTAATGATGCTATTTACAGTTGTTCAACTGAATGCATTTTCACAGATTAAAATGCCTCAGGCGAGTCCTAGCAGTAAAGTTTCACAACAGGTAGGTTTGACAACCATTCACCTGGATTATTCAAGACCCGGAAAAAAGAATAGAAAGATTTTTGGAGAACTTGTACCCTATGGAAGGATATGGAGAACCGGTGCCAATAACCCAACTACCCTGGAATTTGATATAGATATAAAAGTAAACGGTTTGCCACTGAAAGCCGGGAAATATGCCATCTATACCATTCCTGAGAAGAAATCTTGGACCATTATTTTTTCAAACAATACAGAACTATGGGGTGCGATGGGTTATGATGCTGCGGATGATGCGCTTAGAATCAATGTACCGGTAACCAAGCTTAAAAAAACAGTAGAGTCCATGCATATAAGCTTTTCCATCCTAACGGATTCAGGCGCACAACTCAATATCGCATGGGACAAAACATCAGTGGGTTTTAAAATTGAAATGGAAGTCGACCAAGTAGTTATGGGTCAAATCAAAGCGCTGCTAATAGACCATGAAAGCAATGATGCAGGCTTACTTTTTCAAGCAGCCAATTATTATTACAAGCAGGAAAAAGACCTCAATAAAGCCCTTGAATGGGTAACAAAATCTGTGGAGAAAGATGCGAAATATTATACGGTTCACTTGAAAGCAAAAATTTTGGCTGCTTTAGGAAGAAAACAAGAAGCTATTTCCACTGCCCAAGTATCAATGAAATTAGCAGAAGAAGCAGGTAACCCGGATTATGTAGCCCTTAATCAACGTTTGATTGATACCTTATAACCAAAGCTATTAGGTAGTGTAAACCAATAAAATTGAAATGTTGGCCTCTCCAATTAGATAAAAGCCAAACTACAAAGGTTTGTAAACCAGAATATCAGCCTTGAAACAGCACTGTAAGCAATTGCAGTGCTGTTTCAAGGCTTATTTCATGCATTGATCCTATTTAAAGATTGGAAGCTTTAGGTTTGGAGAGCAACAAGTTTAAAATGGTAGCAATTAACATTACCAATAAACATCCAATGGCATTGTACCATAAAAACCCAATGTCAATGCTCAAGTCACCTATGGTTTGGCCATTGAAATAATGGAGGGTTAAAATCAATATTTCTGAAATTATAGCTGCCATAAATACAGCTCGGCCACCTACCCATTTCATAAAAAATGCAACCATAAATATTCCCAGAATACTGCCATAAAACAAAGAGCCCAGTAAATTAACGGCCTGAATAAGGTTTTCAAAAAGGGTGGCATAGGTTGCAAATAAAATGGCAAAAATGCCCCACAGCACCGTAAACCACCTTGAAGAATTCATATAATGATTGGAGCTTTTTTCTTTCTTAATTGACCTTCTATAAATATCGATGGTAGTTGTAGAAGACAATGCATTGAGCTCCGAAGCAGTAGATGACATGGCTGCACTAAATATTACTGCAAATAATAAACCGATAACTCCTTTCGGTAAATAATCCATCACAAAGCGCATGAACACATAATCTGTATCACGGGTCTCAGCCAAGGGATCGTTTTGCACAATCAATTCTTTTACTTTATCTCGGACCTCTTCTT
>NZ_CAXBOC010000273.1:0-7503 GCF_963976465.1 uncultured Cyclobacterium sp.
ACCCGGGAGGCAATGAACCACCGGTACTGGCTTGGTTTGAGTTTCAACCCGGCACACAAGCCAAGTGGATAAAGCATACCATCGACCTGGATTCAGGCGTGGGAGTACAAGTAACTGTAGCAGACTTTTTTGGGCACGGCCTCATGGACATTATCGTGGCCAATAAAAAAGGGGTTTTTGTCTTTGAACAAGAGCGGGAATAAACCTACTCCCCTGCTCTTTTAATTTCTTCCAAATTTTGCTTCATCCGATCAACCTTCTCCGGGAATGCTTCAAATAAGTTGGTGCTTTCCAACGGATCTTTATTCAATTGGTACAATTGGCCTACGGGCCCCTTCTCATCGGGGTTTAATCGAACCGGATAAGTGAAACCTCCCGAACCCAGGCCATCAATGTATTTCCAATCGCCTTCACGAATGGCAAACATTCCAGCAGACGAATGGTGTACCATATTATTTCGGCTGGTAAAAGACATGTCCCCCGTCAAAACATCTCCAAAATCTTTACTGTCAATACCCTCGCCTGCCGGTATCTTCTCACCGGATAAACTTGCCAAGGTTGCATAGATGTCGGTTAGGCTCACCAACCCCTTATAGGTATTGCTCTTTTTAATGCCATTTGGCCAAGAAATTACCAAAGGCACTCTGTGACCCCCGTTCCAAACATCTCCTTTTTGCCCCCTACTCCCTTTATTGGAATCATGTCCATGCAAAAGAACTTCTTCCTCCGGCCAATAAGCGCCATTATCGCTACTAAATATGATAAGGGTATTGTCCAATAAACCTTCTTCTTTCAATTTTGATTTAATTCTGCCTACAACCTGATCAATATCCATGACAAAATCACCATACAATCCGGCACCAGATTTACCTTTGTTTTCTTCAGAGGGCAACCAAGGGGTATGTGGACCGGTCAATGGCATATAAAGTAAAAATGGCCTCTCAGCACTTTGTTTTCCAATAAATTTTTCTCCCTGTGCTACAATATTCTCCAGACAATCTTCTACCTTAAATGAGGCGGACATCTCTCCTAACCTCCACCAAACACCTTTTTCCCAATAAACAGCTTTGTCGTCACTGTGTTTTTTGTCCCAAGTAAACTCAGTATTTTCTTTCCTTATGGGGTAAACGTCTGTTGTCAAAATAATATTAGGATCCACCACCTTTCCATTTTCAAGAAAAACATAAGGTGGGATATCCAATGAAGCTGGATGAATAAAAGAATAATCAAAGCCATAATCATTTGGCCCGGACTTTACCGGAGAAGAATAATCTACATTGGAAAAGCCCGTAGTAGCATCTATTTGGGCTATATTTTGATCTTTGGTAGCCCAATTTAAACCTAAATGCCATTTGCCTGTAATGGCTGTATTATAGCCCGCATTATTTAAAATACTGGCAAGGGTAAGCCTTTCTTTTTCTATAACTGAAGGTGTAAAACCACCAATCCCACCTGCGGCTGCCGGTGTTCTAAATGCATACCTTCCGGTAAGCAAACCATACCTTGAAGGGGTACATACAGATGCGCTGGCATGGGCATTCTCAAATGTAATCCCAGAATTTACCAGCTCATCAATTGCGGGTGTTTTTATCCTGGACAAGGGATTTAAAGATTGTATATCCCCATAACCCATATCATCTGCAAAAATAATCACGACATTTGGTTTCTTGACCATTGAAGATTGTCGACCGGAAAATCCCAATAGCAGAACAACAATAAGCATGGAGGCGATTCCAAATAAAATGAACGAATAGCCCTCCCGCATTCCGAAATACTTTTTGACTTGGTCTAAAAACTTAAACATGAAATGGTCTTTTTACTTTAACATTGGTTCCGGGCAATACCCTATCGCTCACCCTAAGCATCTTTTTTTTCTTACAAAAGAAAAATGATTCTGATAAGTAGCAATTAAATTGCTTTCTTATCAGAATCAAATTTAAAAGTTAAAATTCTTTTCCAAGAATCTCTTGCTTAAAGTGGCTTCTAAAGTTTATAAAACTCTTCCCATCCTTTTCTAGGAGGAACTCCTGCCAACAACTCATTGGCCAGGGCGTGATTGGTGACTTGCTTGGTTTTTCTGTCAAACTCCAATTTGGCACCTAATCTTTGGGAGAGCACTCCTAAAGAAAATACTTGACTCAAGGGCCCTGCAATATCAAAAGAAGATCTGGCTTTCTCTTCACCTTTACACGCTTTCAGGAAATTGGCAAAGTGATTGGAAGGGCTTTCCGGAACTTCTGGTAATTGGCCGGCCATATCTTTTGCCTTTTCCTCAGGTATTATGGAAAGGGTGCTTCCATGTGACCCACCTTTAAAGGTAAGGTCTCCACCATAAATAATTTTTCCAGGATTCAGTTTTGCAGGCTGCAACTGGCCATTACTTGGAGGTGGAATATTGGGGTCAAGCTCAGAAACACCATAACCTTCCGGAACCGGAGGGATATTATTCTGCCCATCATACCAGGTAATGGTCATTGCCGGCATATCCCCCCTTTTGGGGAATTTAAATTCCAGGGTTGATTCCATTGGAAAAAAGAAAGTATTGTGGTCATCCAATCTCACAGGAACGATTTCCTCAGGCAAGCCCAGCTCCAGAAACTCATGTGCAGTATCCATAATATGAGCGCCCCAATCACCTAAAGCTCCCATACCGAAGTCATACCAACATCTCCATTGGCCATTGACCAAATCTTCATGGTAATCGTGATGATGAGAAGTTCCCAACCATGTATCCCAATCCATAGTAGATGGTATCGGTTGTTTTGGAGGGAATGAATGAATATTAGGATCCCATCCGTGCCACCTTCTTCGCCCATTCATATGAGCAGTCATGGCAGTAACATCCTTGATAATTCCTGCTTCTTTCCAAGCTTTGAATTGGAAATAGTTGGCTTCTGAGTGGCCTTGATTACCCATTTGAGTAACTACATTGTACTTTTTCGCACCATCCATCATCAGCTGAACTTCATTAAAAGTCCTGGCCATGGGTTTCTCCACATACACATGAATTCCCATAGACATGGCCAACATGGTGATTGGGAAATGAGAAAAATCCGGGGTTCCAACAGAAACAGCCTCTATATCTTTGCCCATCTTATCAAACATCTCCCTAAAATCCTTAAATCTAGGGACGTCCGGAAACATTTTCATTACCTCCACTGTATGTTCGGCACCCATATCCACATCACATAGTGCCACTACATTTGCCAAACCGGTGGCATGTAAAGATTTGACAACCTCTCCTCCCCTATGACCAATGCCACAGCAGGCCAGGTTTACTTTTTCGCTTGGTGCAACATGTCCGGTCTGGTTTCCAAGGACAAACGAAGGTATTAAAGATATACCTGCTGCACCCAAAGCACTGGACTTAATAAAATGTCTTCTTTGGTTATTCATTATTAATTGTTAATTGATCGATAAAGTATCAAACTTATTTTGCTAAGCAAAGCTAAAGATAGTAGAAAGGTCTTTTTATAGAAACATAAATTTGAAGATAAAGGTAAAGTCTATATTTTTGATGAATTTTAAAAATTACTTTAAACAAAAAACTTGAAAAGGCTGAAAATTGCCCTTAAATTTCAGGATGAAAGTTAAAACCTACCTATTTCCTATTTTAGTTATTGCCCTTTTAAGTGGCTCATGCAATCTATTTCAAAGTAGTGGTGATCAGTATGAATTGGTGGTTTTAGACACCCTAAACATTCCATTTGCTGGTGATATTCATGCAGGCACCTATGCTCACCATACAGGCTTAATTTACAATTATCAAACCGGTGAATACCTGAAATTTGACAGTTCAGGAAATGTATTGGCCAATAACAAAATCCCTATAAAGGGGGACAGCGGTTTGTACTATGTTAATGGTTTGAAAATAATAGAAAATGGAAACATCCTCGCCAAATCTATTAGAGGTGAAATTGGCTTACTTGACGATCAATTGAATTTGATAAAAAAAGCAAATATGCCCTTTCCCAATGGATCGCTTGACCTCAAAAGAAACCAAAATGCAATTAACATCTATAAGGATGAGTTATTGTTGTTTTACCCGGGAAGAGACAACAAAAGCCCCTATGATTTAGGCTATTACAGAGACAACTTTTTACTGGAAAAATTAAACCCCAGCACCGGAGAGGCTACTCCTTTTCTTAAACTTTCTCCGGAAAGCCAATATCAAGAGAGCCTTCACTTTGAACCACCTACAGCATTAATTAGTATTTCAGGCAATTCGCTGTATTTTGTTTTCAATAAAGAACCTCTGATCAGTAAATATGATCTGGCAAATAAAGGCGCATGGGTAAACAGTGTACCTTTAGAATCAGAGGACTTTGTACAAATCAAAGGCCAGAAACTTCCTCTGGGTAATGATGGTTCTGTATTAGTAGAAGGTGAAATTACCAATCTTTTTGCACTTAAAAATGGCTTTGCCGCGGTTTATATAGACGGCTTATTAAAAGAACCAAGCCTAGATAAAAAGATTCCGGGCAAACAATTACAGGTTTACAATGATGAGACCGGTTGGTCAAACCCAATTGAACTGCCCTTTAACTTACTCTTCCTGCTAAATTTTGAGCAAGAAGGACAGGCTTTTTACGGTTTGATAAACCCCAAGACAGTACCTCTGGGTAGTAATCAAGCCCAAGTACTTAAACTTCAATTAGCAAAAAATTAAAAAAACAATATACTCCGATAACCTGATGAAAACACAACTACTGAAAGTCCTGCCATTACTAATCATCCTTGCTACATTACTGGCCTCCTGTTCAGGATCCAACAAAAGTGAATCTGTAAATATCAAAGATGGATGGCTCACTTTATTTAATGGCAGAGACATGGACAATTGGCGCATAAAAATAGCCAAACATGAACTTGACGAGAATTATGCCAACACCTTTTCTGTGGAAGATGGCTTACTAAAAGTAAGGTATGACGGTTATGAAGACTTTGACCAGCAGTATGGGCATATCTTTTATGATGAGCCTTTTTCATATTACCTATACAGGGTTGAGTACAGGTTTGTTGGAGAACAAGCCCCGGGTGGCGAAGGATGGGCCTTGAGAAATTCCGGTGTAATGCTCCATGGCCAAGACCCGGAAACCATGCTGAAAGATCAAGACTTCCCCATTTCCATAGAAGGCCAACTTTTGGGAGGAGATGGCGAAAACCCCAGAACCACCAGTAACTTATGTACCCCCGGAACCAATGTGGTGATGGGAGATGAACTTTTCACACCTCATTGTGTAAACTCCTCTTCAAAAACCTACCATGGTGATCAGTGGGTAACTGCCGACTTTCTGGTTTTGGGTGATTCAATAATTCACCATATCATAGAAGGTGACACTGTACTTACTTACTTACAGCCTCAAATGGGTGGTGGCAATGTAAGCAACCATAATCCTGAAGTCAAGAAAGATGGCCAGCTTATCTCTGAAGGTTATATTAGCCTACAGAGTGAAAGCCACCCGATAGATTTTAAAAGTGTGAAAATCTTTGACCTGAGTCCTTATAAAGACGATTCCCAAACGCTTAAAAAGGTATTGAATCAATTGAAAGCTGCCGATAATCAATAGGTTAAGGTTAAGCAATAGGCAATCGCTGGAAATTTTTGAGCTGATTACGCCTTTCGAGCCTTGATAAGCTTGCATCTAATTAAAATAAAATGGGGCTCGGATTAAAAAAACCGAGCCCCATTTTTTATGAATCACTCCCACCTGTCTTCATCATTGGGACACCTAAAATCAGGAAAAGTGCTTTAAAATTGACTGTTGTTCAATAGTTTTATCTAAAAGCATTATTTTCTCCTTTCCTGAAGGGAGTTTTAAGATAATCCCGAAAATTGTTTTGAGTATATCCAGGGCTTTTTCTGCACTAAAAGCTATTCCTTTTTCCTTTAATTGCCTTTCAAACTCTTTATAAAGCTTACAGGAAGCAAAGGCAATGCTTAAGTGAGCCTCAATCCTTCTTTTTTTATAATGGAATATTGGTCTGATTTTCAGATCAGTTTTTGTTATTCTGAAGGTGCGCTCTACTTGCCAGAGCTGCCTATAACTAGGGTCTGCTGATAAATTATAAAATTGCTAAAATTATGGGTATTTAGGAGATTTTTTCCGATTTTAAAGGTGTACAAGTGCAAGGGATTATGAAAAAGAACTCCAAAAGGCGTGCACCACGCAGCGAATATTCAAGCCCCACCCAGCTTTCATTTTCCGGGTTTGAGACTCCTTTCTACAACCAGCTTAATCCGAATAACCGATGGGTTGTGCTTAGTGAGCAGATACCTTGGGATCATCTTGTAGGCATATTCAATAAACGCAATCCCCCAAAACAGACAGGACGACCTGCCCTAAACCCTCGTGTACTTATCGGTGCGGTAATAATAAAGCATATTCTCAATCTTGACGACCGTGAAACAGTATCGCAGATTACAGAAAACATGTATCTACAGTATTTTCTTGGCTACAGTTCCTATATCAAAGAACCACCCTTTGATCCTTCTTTGTTTGTAGATATCAGAAAGCGGCTAGGTCATCAACTCCTTGGGGAGATGAATGAAAAGATCCACGAGTTTTCTATGGAAAGGTCAGCCAAAAAAGAGGAAAAGAATACCAGAAAGAAAAATAGCGGTGATGACACTCCCGACGGAGATCCTGAAAACAGAGGCAATGTCATTTATGATGCCACAGTCTGTCCCCAGGATATCGCTTATCCTACCGATCACCACCTGCTGAGCAAAGCCCGTGAGATCACAGAAGAGATCATAGATGTGCTTCACCAGAGGAAAAAGGAGGGAAAGAAACCAAGAACCTACCGGCAAAATGCTCGCAAAGCCTACCTGAAGGTAGCCCAGAATAAAAACCCATCAAAGAAGACAATCCGGAAAGGGGTAAAATCACAGCTTCAATACCTTAGAAGGAACTTTAAGACAATTGAAAAACAGCTAAACGACTTTGAGAATTTCCCCCTTGAGCATAAGCTTCAGCGGAAGTACTGGATCATCCAGACGCTTTACAAACAACAACTCGGGATGTTTGAAAGCAGAAGCCATCAAGTAGCCGACAGGATTGTAAGTATCCACGAACCCCACGTACGTCCTATCGTAAGGGGAAAGTCCAGGGCAAAGACCGAATTTGGAGCCAAGATCCACCTGAGTTTAATAGAAGGGTATTCCTTTTTGGACACGGTATCCTGGGACGCTTACAACGAAGGAACTCACCTTAAGGATTATGTGGAAAATTACCGAAAAAGGTTCGGCTTTTACCCTGCAAAGGTTCTAGCAGACAAACTATATTGTAGCCGAGAAAACAGGAACTGGCTGAAAGAAAAAGGGATAAAACTCGCAGCCAAACCATTGGGCAGGCCCAGTGCCCAGGCAGTGGAAAAACACGTAAGACCAGGAGAGAGGAACCCGATTGAAGGCAAGTTTGGGCAGGCGAAGAATGCTTACGGAATGAACAGGATCAGAGCCAGGCTAAAAACCACCAGTCAGTCATGGATCGCCTCCATCAT
>NZ_CAXBOC010000274.1:0-7502 GCF_963976465.1 uncultured Cyclobacterium sp.
ATGGTCAAGTTCTTGTCATCAGTGCAGCCAACAGCACTACCGGAAATGAGCTATATATCAAAGACTTAATCAAAACAGAAAGTACCATCAGACCAATCGTTACAAACATGGACCATAACCACGATGTACTTGATCATCAAAAAGGTTGGCTTTTGGTCCAAACCAATAAAGATGCCCCCAATAACCGACTGGTGAAAATAGACCTGAACAACCCAAAATCGGAAAACTGGCAGGTTTTGATTCCTGAAAAGGAAGAAGTCATGCAGGTTTCCAAAGGTGGGGGTAAGCTCTTTGCTACCTACCTTAAAGATGCCATCAGCGAAGTCCGGCAATATGACTACCAAGGCAAAGAAGAAATGTCAATCGACCTTCCTGGAGCAGGAACTGTCAGTGGCTTTTCATCCAAAAAAGACCAAGACACCATCTATTATAGCTTCACATCCTACGTGCAGCCCGGAAGCATTTACAGTTATTCTATTAAGGAAGGAAAGCATAAACTTTACCGCCAACCGCAACTGGATTTTGATCCGGAAGCCTATGAAAGCCATCAGGTTTTCTACACCTCAAAGGATGGAACAAAAGTTCCAATGATTATTACCTATAAAAAAGGCTTGCCTCTAAATGGTAAAAACCCGACCATTCTCTATGGTTATGGAGGCTTTAATATCAGCCTTACTCCTGCTTTTAGCATTGCCAACACCGTATGGTTAGAAAATGGAGGGATTTACGCTGTTCCTAACATTCGAGGGGGTGGAGAGTATGGTGAGAATTGGCACAAGGCCGGAACAAAACTTCAAAAGCAAAACGTGTTCGACGATTTTATCGCTGCAGGAGAGTTTCTGATCCAGAAAGGATATACTTCAAGTGATTATTTGGCCATCAAAGGAGGAAGCAATGGTGGATTACTGGTGGGTGCTACCATGATCCAAAGACCCGAACTTGCCAAAGTGGCCTTACCGGCAGTAGGCGTGATGGACATGCTGCGGTACCACCAATTTACTGCGGGAGCAGGCTGGGCTTATGATTATGGAACAGCCGATGAAAGTGAGGAAATGTTTCGGTACCTTAAAAATTACTCCCCTGTTCACGCTTTGAAGCAAGGAACTGCTTACCCTGCAACCTTGGTTACTACAGCTGATCATGACGACCGGGTAGTACCGGCCCATTCTTTTAAGTTTGCTGCCGGTCTTCAGGAAGCACATAAAGGGGATAGTCCGGTATTGATTCGCATCGAAACCAATGCAGGCCACGGGGCAGGAAAACCTACCGGGAAGATTATAGACGAACATGCGGATATTTTTGCCTTTACACTTTACAATATGGGAGTCGATTTTAAAGACTGAAGCGAATACTCATTTGGTTTATAAGAAGAAAAGGATTATACTTGATTTATGGTTAATGCCTCATAAACCAGTTCAATGCTTTCAATGGCCATTTCACTTCCATTTGATTCTAGGTCTGTCACGGAAACTTTACTAGGCGAGGCATTGGTTAGGGTCCATGTCATTGTAAGGTTTCCGGATTCATCTAGCAATTCAATGACAACTATTTCTCGACTTATGGTATTCCTATTAATAGAATTAAACCAATCGTAAAATTTATTTTTATCCGGAAAAATGCCTTTTTTTAGCGTTATATTCTCTGGTTTAGAAATGCCCGGTAAATCAAAGGAAGAAATAGACTGGCTACCTCTATTATTGAATTCCAAAGGTTTCACTTCGTTATTCAAACCTGACACTTCCTGAAAAAGTAAGGGGCGATCCAATGATTCAATTTTTACAGAGAAGTAAAACTTAGGCAGCGGCCAAACTGAAATTTGATCTTCTCCTGCCATAATTTTTTAATTTTATAAGTGGATATCCAAGGTATACATTACTTAATGCAATTGGTTTCCAAGACTCGTTTCAGTTTTTCCGGCTCAGTGCTTCCCACCATTACAGTTTTCTTTTTCCCTTTACTTTTATAGCTTATGCGTAATACATCCCAGCCATGAATACTGTAAAGCATACCATTTGGAGTTATTCTAATTCCAATTCCATAATACCATGGCACCCGAATAATCTCTGTTTCTTCCAATTGATCGATTTCAAATTTAAAATTTATCAACCCGATTCCATAAGCCAATCTGAGTGTTGAACCTCTAACCTCCACCGTAAGTTTGTAAAGCATAAATCCCAAAACCACAAGAAATGAGCTTAGTACCAAAAAAGGCGTAAATGTAAGTGGATTATTCCCCCATTGCAGGGCGTAGGCCAAGCAGAGAAAAACCACCAAAAGTATAAACAATAAAATTATTACCCATCCAAACTGTGATTGCTTGTATTTCATATACGGGGAATTAAAATTTTCAGGTAATTACAAGTTACTGAATTATCCCTTATTTCTGATGATAAAATTCAGATACTATATTACCTTTTATCCATTTCTTTCATCTTTTTTAGCTTATGAGGGTTGCAATTACAAGTTGGCTTCAGAACTACTTATACCAATAATACCTGCATGGTATTTTACTGGCTAAATATCGCTTCAGAAGAGAGGGAATATTAGGTATACCTAAACATAATGGTATATTAGCGGTCATTGCTCGAAATCATTTCTGAGTTAATTTGTGGATTGATTAAAGTTATTTGGTAGTTCAATAGCTTCTTTTTTATAAGGAAATAGCCACGGTTCAATAAATATGCGTAATCATTCATCGCTGTAAATAAAATTTCTAAGTTATTTTCTTTATAGGTATCCCCACTAAAATATTTCCAATCTTTTGAGAGATACAACTCAAAATTTTCTTTTATTACCTTGTTTATTTTCGGTTGAAATTTACTATCTTCTAATAATTCCCGTATTTCATTTTTTAATTTTTTTTCAGTGTTTTCAATATCACTAAAATTCCACCTAATTTGATCATTGGGAGTTGTGAAGTTTATGAAATCTAAATCATTAGATAGCTTGATATAAAATTGAAATTTGGAATCAAATTTTTTCTCATAATCAAAAAATTGCTTGTATAAACTCTCCAAGGTAGTGTTAGGTATTTTTTCAATTTCATAACTATTGAAAAACTGAAAAATCCTTAAATCATTAATTTTTATTTGCTCCTTTAATAGACCTAATTCTATTTCAAGTTGTTTAAGGAGGGGCTTACTATCCTTTTGTTTATACTTTACTCCATCATAATCGAATGATTTGAGCTTAAAAGTTTTATCTGAAACCTGACTTACCGTTTCTATATCATTTTGTAGTGAAATAGCAGAATAAACCATGTCTACATTCTCTTTAGAAAAGAGATCAGCTAATTTGATTGTTTCTACCTCCTCTCCAACTTCTTGAGGATCAAAAATGAGTGGGTTCTTATTGTCATAGTAACCATTGTACACTTTAGGGAAAGTGTTTTCCAAAAACTCTTTTCTGAATTCCGCCTTGAATGACTCAAAAGGCATTTTTATAACAGCTCCTTGGTAAACAATCCCCTGAAACAACTTATCGGTAAGCTCTCTTTGTGTTCCTTCAATGTCACAAAACAATGAGTTGGCTAATTCATTGTCCATATTTTTAGCCAACAGCCCTGTTTTTTCCAACATATCAATACGGTCTTCAACACTTGGGTGTGAAGCCCACTGGTCTTTAATTACCAACTTTGACTTATTAAATTTGCTTAATTCTTGTTCAGATACTTGGGGTAAATTATTTTGGATTTTAATGTCATTCTCTTTTGCTAGAAAATGCATTGCAAAAGTTTGGTCTATAAAAATGTTTTCAGACTTTATATTTTCACTTATTTTATTGTCATAAAATGACAATATACTATTGTAGGAGTGATCTGCCAATGACATTCTGAGCAAAGAATATTTCAAAGGTTCATAACCTGTTACAGTCGCCGCTACTTCATCTGCATGGAACTCCATTTCTCTTGACAAACCTAAATAATTCTTATTTACTACCCCATACATTTGTCTCAACACCCACTTGATACCTTCAATAATTTTAACAGAAATGAAAACAAAAATCCAAAAATAACCACTGACATCCGCCCATTTCTGAATAATTCTATCATACTTTTCGTTGTCATTAAGCAGGTTGAATATAATTTGATTTACATTGTAAACGTAGCTCCCAACCTTCATCGATTTTTGAGAAAAATGACCAAATTCGTGGCTTAAAATGGCCTTTAATTCTGATTTAGAAACCGTATTTACCAACCCCAACCCTATTTGAAGGTTCTTTTTAATTGGTAAAAACATGCTCCAAAAACTTGAGTCGTAAAATACCGCAGCATTTACATCCACCGATAAATAAACTTTCTTTGGAAAGCTAGTACCTATTTTTTGAACAATTTCCTCTATAAGAACAAAAAGCTCTGGTTCCTCACGCTTGGTAATTTCAGTTAAGTTTGATCTGTCAGCTTTATGGGTCTGAAAAACGAATTTCACAAGGAAAAATAATACTAGAATACCTAAACTGGCCAAGCCTATTCCAAGCACTATTGTAACAAACATGGGCCGAAAAGCTATTAATAATATTCCTCCATATACACAGAGAATAGTCAAAATTAGAGCTAAAGCCAACATCAGAATATAGGTTAGTAAAAATAGGACTATTGAGGCAATTGCTTTAGCTGTTTGAGTTTTATACTCCTGAGATACTTTGATTGCTGTTTTTTTAGTTTGCATTGTTCCTTGTCTTAATTTGCACCAACCTACAAGAAAAGCCGAGGCAGTTTTTCCAAAATTATCGGGTCATTCTTACTCCTAAACGCTGTGTTCTATAGACTATCTTAAAAATCTCATGAATTGTTAGCCAGTAAAGTTGATTTTTAATGACTCTACTTTTTATTTTTGACTATAGGTGAAAATGGTTATGGTCATATTTGTTTCTAAAAATTTGACCTAATCGATTTATTCCAACAGGCTTAACCCTAAAAGGCTATAAATCTTCTTTTATAAAATAATATCACCTTCCAAAAAAAATGGGCCGGTCCCTTTGAACCTTATGGCAAAATCCGAGTTTTATTTTTTATCTATTACAAAATTGGACAGAAGTGCGTCCCATATATTAGTTATCTAATTTTTGCCTCTAAACTAACTATGTTTTTATAAATTTAAAAGTCTATACTACATCATATGATATTTTTTTGCTTGAATTCAGTCAAGGAATGAGAATTTATAAACGTTCTATCACATGGCAAATTTCAGGGTTAACCGTAATCCTGTTTAAAAGTTGCGTCTCCATATATTAAAGTTACGAAATATTCAATTAACTGGTTAACCTACCAAGGTTAATAATCATTATCCTATATTAAGATGATGAAAAAATCGTCATTCCTAGGCTTAGGGAGGTATTTGAGTAGTGAAGTCGAAGGAATCTCTAACCTAAAGAGATTACCCCCCTTTTCCTATGCAACAGCTCCCCAAAAGGGTTCGTAATGACGGAATGGTATATGGTTATTTCGGTATACTTCGACAAGCTAAGTGACCGGAAGACGTCATTCAGAGAATAAACATTTTAAAAACGCAGCAATCCAGATGACAATATCCAATGCAGCACTCCTGAGGAGTGCAATCTTTGTAGCTCAGGGCAAGCCGCCGCAGAAAGCGCCGCCCGGGGTGTAATTCAGTTGGCTTTTTAGGGCATTAGCCTAGAGCAAGTTCAATAGTGAAACAGGCTTTTCGCTAATGCCATTGGCTCATTACCTCCGATTATTACAGGAGGCTATTGAAAAACAAACTACCATATCCTTCATTCTGTAGCTTAAAAGAATTTTTAATAGAGTAAATTCTATAGGACTGGGCTTTAGCCTACTTAGGAAACTGCCTTATATAACCTGACTTTAGTCAAATTTTCATATTACTTTTTTAAATGATTATCAATTCAAGTTTAAAAAGTGAAAGCAGTGATTCGAAATGATTGGCTTAACCCATATCGATTGATTTTATAGATTAATTCCATTTATAAAAAACTTTATTTTATTTAACCGGAGTTAACCTATATTCTATTTCGGATTTATTTCCTCTAGAAGACTCCTAAAGGTGATTATTCGAGTATTTTTTAACTTTTCAAGAATGAGTAAATCTTTGTCACCCGTAACCAAATAATCAGCTTTCCCATCAATTGCCAAGTTTAAAAGAAAATTATCTTTTGGATCACGACACATAATAACCTTGGATGCTACTTTCACAAAGTCTGCATATTGATCAAATATATTTAACAACTTTTCGACATCATTTTTAGAGAAGAATTTTTGAATTTTGGCCTTCTAACTACTTCTATAAATTCTTCCAATGATTCGTAGGAAAATATTAATACAATTCTTTAATCTTCAAGTAGTTGATCAATTTCAGTGAAATTGAGAAATTAAAAAACTAATCCACAAATTGGTATCCAGTATTACTCTTTTACTTTTCATATCGTGATTTTCTCACGTTTTCTACTTCCTTGGTTATTTCCTCAAGACTTAACTCCTCTTTCGAATTAGATCTTAATTTTTTTAGCAGATCGGAAAAATCAGATTTCTTATCTTCCTTGATTTTGATCAAATTTAAGTCTGCTAAATCCTTCAGTAAGTTTTTAGCTTTGGGATTCAATATATCGATTCGAATCGTTTCCATGTCTCATTTTTTATAAAGCTAAGAAATTATTTTTTTTCCCTCTAATTTTTTCATGGGTGCTCCCCTCAAACAGCTAAGAAAAATGGCGATCGGTAAGCACTCTCCCTTTCTCATAAAACTATCTGCACCACGTACTAAATTTAACAAATGTGGTGAACTTTTCATTCCTTACTAAATTTCCTAACCGATAAAACCCCATCATTTATAACAGGAGGTAAACTTAAAATTTTGAAAAAAATCATCATTCAGAGACTTTGCAGGTGCCTTGCGCGTAGAAAGCCGAAGGAATCTCCAACCTAAAGAGATTGCCACACCCTTTCCATACGCAACAGCTCCCCAAAAAGGGTTCGCAATGACGTGTCTTCTCGTCATTCCGAGACTTTGCAATGGCCATGCGGGAAGGAAGGCGAAGGAATCTCCAAGGTGATGAGATTGCCACACCCTTTCCCTACGCAACAGCTCCCCAAAAATGTTCGTAATGACGGAATGGTATATGGTTATTTCGGTACACTTCGACAAACTCAGTGACCGGCAGACGTCATTCCGAGAATTAACATTTTAAAAACGCAGCAATCAAGATGAAAATATCCAATGAAGCACTATAGGGCTTTAGCTCAAAAAACCCGACGTTCAATTGCCAGCCTTAAATCCTAGCAACTTTAATTGTGTTTCACTAAAAACCAATTATTCAACATTTCCACCCAACTTATTCTGGATAAATGCTTCTGCATTGTCAAGATGTGCCTGTTGTTTGTCTTTATCCATTTTATCAAGGGAATAAATCAGCATATTGGTACGGTGGTTCTTTCGAAAGAAATCCTCCTGCTTCATCACAAAACGCCAAAACATGCCGTCCCAAATTTCTTCCCATTCTCCACCTGGATAATTGCTCATCTTTCT
>NZ_CAXBOC010000275.1:0-7500 GCF_963976465.1 uncultured Cyclobacterium sp.
GATCATTACCCCATTTCTGCGCTTTTTGCCTTTCCTAGCCAGAAGGAAGCCGGCGATTGACTTTTTGCTCAACCACCTGCTTGAAAGGTATCAATAAAACCGGCAGCCAAAACAAGTCTGCCAAAACCGCAAAAATCAAAGAAAGACTTACCAAAATTCCGGTAAACCACGGGATTTCCAAATCACTAAATGTCAACATCGCAAAGCCTGAAACCAAAATAATGGTAGTTAGGACAATGGCTTTTCCGGTGGTCAGAAAAGTATTAATTAAGGCAGTTGGCAAGTCTTGACCTTTCATCATTTGCATCCTTAGATTGGTCATAAAATGAATACTATCATCCACTGCGATGCCAAAAGCAATGGCAAAAACGATGGAGGTGGACAGTTTAAATTCTATTCCAAACCAATACATGACACAACCCACCCAAACCAAGGGAACGATATTTGGCAAAAGGACAAGGAAAGATACTCTCCAGGACCTAAAAAGAAACCCAATGATAATACCTACAAGCAAAAAGGCAAAACCAAGGCCGGTGAAAACCTTATAGGTTACCAGTTCATGGGTCTTGTCAATTAAAAAAGAAGTCCCTGTCAACCTGACTTGAAGTACCTTCTCGTCAATATTCTTTGCCACAAAGGCTTCTAATTCCTCCTTTTGCCTTTTGCCTATTAAACTACCATTGTCTGCTGTTCTAGAAGAAAGCCTGCCTTCTGTTCTATCTTCCGTCCACACTTTCAAATTTTGAGTAGTACCAATTCTTTCTATCAAGGGTTGCATCCTGTCGTATGCCAAGGCAGAAGGCAAAGTAAAAGCCTTGTCGTTCCCTCGGTTTTGTGCTTTATTGACCGCTTTCACAGCCGTCAAAGGAGACATAATAAAGGCAGAGTTGTAATTCTCAACAACAAATTCCTCCAACTTTTCTATTTCTTGAAGGACTTGATAATCCAACAAGCTTCCATCTTTGTCTGCCGTCTGAAGGTATATTTCCAAGGGTTTGGATCCTCCATAATTTTGATCAAAAAATCGGAAGTCCTCCAATAGGGCATGGTCTTCCGGAAGGCTATCCAACAAATACCCATTGGTTTTTACACGGGACATAAAATACCCCGCCACCAGGGTAATCAGCACAAAAACAATGAAAACAAGCTTGCGCCTGTTTATTACGTTAATATAGAAGTATTTTAAAAGTCCATTCCATCTCTTTGCCCATAATTTCCGATTGGAGGATGGCAAAGGAGGAAGCTGAAATAAGGCAAAGGGCAATATGGAAAAAAGAGCCAAAAACATAAACATTACGCCGAAACCGGTATATACACCAAACCACATTAAGCTGGGAACATTGGTGAAATACAAGGACACAAACCCTAGTGCAGTAGTGAGGGCTGTCAAAAAAACCGGTAGACCAAGGGTTTTGAAGGCATTAAAAATGGCTATCTCCTTTGGGAGTTTTGAGGTTAAAGCGCTTTGGTAATGGTTGACCACATGAACCATCCCACTTAGACCTATCACCATTAAAATGGGAGGTTGCATGACGGACATCACATCCAATTCTCCACCCGTCAAAAGCAAAAATGCCAAACTCCAAAAAATACCTGTGATAATAATAACAAATGGTAAAACCACACCCCACCAAGAGCGGTACATTACCCAGAGTAATATCAAAACACCACACATGGCAAAAGTCATGAAGAAGGAAAATTCCTCTTGAAGCAAAGTTACAAATGTCCCTGCAGCCTTAAAGCCGTCAAATTCGTAGGTTTTTAACTTTTGCTCTATATTTTCATACAAAGCATCTCCCTGCTCTTTGGCAATCATTTGCTTATTTTCAACCAGCAACAGAAGAGTATTGCTTTTCTCATCAAACAAATTCCCCTTCCACTGCCTGTCTTGTTTGATATTTTCAGCGCTTGTGGAGAGGGTTTCACCGGAAGTCCAGTCTAACAAAGGCCTGTAATTAATCCCAAATGGGCTGATAACCGGTTCTTTCTGGTCAAGTATTGAAATCACCTCATCTACCCCTTCCATTTGCTTCAGCTCCTGAGAAAATGCCAATGCCTCTGCTAAAAATGTGCTGTCGAATATTCCTTGTTCATTTTCAAGTGCCAGCAACAAATAGTCATTGTCATTTTGAAAAGTGGCCCTATACCTTTGGTAAAAATCCAAGTCAGGATCATCCTGTTGAAAAAAATTTTCAAAGTCATAATTAAAACTTACACCCTTCCAAGAAAGCAAAAAAAGTATTGACAGCGTTCCTGCAAAAACAAGTGCCCATTTGGACATTTTCCTATTCATTATTTGCGCTTTTTAGTCTTAAAACACGATTTATACATTCCTCTTTCTAACTTATTGCTCAACTTAGAAGGAAGGAAAAGTAAACTTAGAATATTTTTTTCACCTGTTGTATACAATTCTTTTTATTGACCATTAAAACAGCTGCGTTGATCAAAGGTTTTGGCAGCTTGCATAATTTACTATAATTTAGGGCCAAAAATTAGGCACACATGAAAAAAATCACGGTACTTTTTCTTGCAGTCATGAGTATCCATTTCTTATTCGACCAAGAAATTTTTGCCCAATCTCAAAGGTGGCAGCAGTCGGTAAGTTATCAGATGGATATTGAAATGGATGTAAAAACCAATCAATATACAGGAAAGCAAACCATTGCCTATAGCAATAATTCTCCGGACACACTCAATCAACTCTTTTTTCACCTTTATTACAATGCTTTTCAGCCGAATAGCATGATGGATGTTCGCTCAAGGTCCATTTCAGATCCTGACAGGCGGGTTGGGGATAGAATATCCAAGCTCTCGCCAGAGGAAATCGGTTTTATCCATGTGGAATCTTTGTTAATAAATGGACAGGAAGTTGAGATGGAAGAGGTAGGAACCATACTGGAAGTGCAGCTACCGGAACCCATTTTGCCACACAGTACTGTACTTTTGGAAAGCGAATTTATCGCCCAGGTGCCCCTTCAAATCCGTAGAGCAGGAAGAGACAATGCGGAGGGCGTTAGGTATTCCATGTCGCAGTGGTATCCTAAGCTGGCCAATTATGATGAACAAGGTTGGCACGCGAATCCTTATATCGGAAGAGAGTTTTACGGAATTTGGGGAGATTTTGATGTGAAAATCACCATTGATAAATCCTATATCCTTGGAGGAACGGGCTACCTTCAAAATAACAATGAAATAGGATATGGTTACGAAGACGAAGGTGTAGAGGTAAAAAACCCTTCGGGAGCTACCCATACCTGGCATTTTTATGCCCCCAAGGTTCATGATTTTATGTGGGCTGCAGATCCAAATTATACCCATGAGAAATTAATAACAGAAGATGGCATTACGCTACACCACCTTTATGTTAAAAACAAGGAAACAAAAAATACCTGGCCAAAGCTTAAGGAGTACACGGCTAAAACCATGGCTTATTTGAGCGAAAGATATGGGGCCTACCCCTACAAGCAATATTCTGTCATCCAAGGTGGTGATGGGGGTATGGAATATCCCATGGCAACATTAATTACCGGTCACAGACCCATGGGCAGCTTGGTAGGTGTGATGATGCATGAATTGGCTCACAGTTGGTTTCAGGGTGTATTGGCCTCTAATGAATCCCTTTATCCCTGGATGGACGAAGGATTTACCACCTATGCCAGCACCCTGAGTATGTCCGCTAATTACCTCAAACCTACTACCAATGAAAACCCTCTTAAAGGAGCCTATGTAGGCTATGAAAGACTTGTCAAATCAGGTCTTGAAGAACCTTTGTCTACCCATGCAGATCATTTTCATACCAATACGGCTTATGGCTCTGCCTCTTATTCCAAAGGAGCGCTATTTCTGGCCCAATTGGGCTACATTATTGGTGAAGAAACCAGAAACAAGGCCATGTTAAGGTATTGGGAAGCCTGGAAATTCAAACATCCCAATGTAAAGGACTTTATCCGAATCATGGAAAAAGAGAGCGGCATCGAGTTGGACTGGTACAAGGAGTATTGGGTGAACTCTACCAAAACAATAGATTATGTCATTTCTGAAGTTACTGAAAAAGACAATGCACTGACCGTAATGCTGGAAAGAAAAGGCCTAATGCCAATGCCAATTGACCTTATTGTCACCTATGAAAATGGTGAAAAAGAAAGTTATTATTTCCCATTGGCGATTATGCGCGGTGGCAAAGCAGCGGAAAGCGATTTACCTGAAAGAGTAAAGACAAGCCGATGGCCCTGGACAAACGAAACCATAGAAATAAGTATTGACCAATCCACCTCAAAAGTGGCATCCATTCAAATTGACCCTTCAGAGCGAATGGCAGATATTGACAAGTCCAATAACCTATGGACGTCAGCCAAGTAAGTATCTACAAAAGATTTACAAAGCCCTCATCAAGTTTACCACTTTTTGAGGGCTTTTTTTTAGCTAAAAACTTGAGATTCACTATTTTTTACCAAGAAGTTTCAAGCCTCTTCAACAAATCGAAGCAAAAAACAGCATTCCCTTTCATCCATACCAACACTCCTTCAACACCTTAATAAACCGATCACATAAATAAAATTTGTAATTTTTTCTTTTAATCATTGGGATTTTTATCAGGATATATCTACCTTATGAAAGGATTAGTAACCATTAAACATCTAGACATGAGAGTAGCCACTTTATTCATTTTCTGTTTTTCGCTTATAACCGTTGGATTGTATGCACAAGATCTTCCTGAAATAGAAAGGCAGACTAGGGACAAGACCTACCATTTCCAAGAATTTGAATCCATGCAGCTTGATGCAATTGATCCTGACAAGGTTTCTGTCACGACTAGCAATGAGGGAGACTTAGCATTTAAAAGATCACCGACTATGGTTGCACCAATGGGAAACTATAGGGATTTTAAAATCATTAAAATCACACTTCCTCCAAAATCAGCTATTGTGCCCAATAAAGACATTACGCTTCCTGAGCCCAAACAATATTTAGTGAAACGGCTTGTGAAGGCCAAAGAAAATTGAATTTTTTAATTGATTTAGATTTTTGATTTAAGGTTAAAGGTATTGGGTTTCACCCAATACCATTTTTTTTATCCCCTTTCTATTAAAATGCTTAATAGCTTGATTTCCATAGAACTTGGAGCAGTTAATATAAACGATTGCCATTCATTTTTATCTTAGGTTAAAATTGTTCTTATTGAAGCAAACAAAGTTTCAGATCAATGAACAGCAATAAATCTAATTTGTTAGTACCCGGTCAAATAACCAACGAAAAGCTTTCAAGTACAGGAGTTTCCGGAAAAACTGAAAATTGCTATTTCAAGTTAACGGTTTACAATGAAACCAGCATCCGGGTCCAAGTTTCAATTAAGAGCGAATTCAGCCCCAACCCTTACAGTGTCATTGCTTCTCCTGAGGAGGTAAAATTTTCTTGGGAAGAAAAAAATGACCACTATGTTTTAAAAACGAAAAAGATAGAATTAATACTTGAGAAAGATAATTTTAGGCTAATCTTTAAAAACAGCTCGGGAACTATCCTTAGTGAGGATGCTGCCCTTTTTGGTATCAATTGGCAAGGTACTGCAGTAAGTTGCTATAAGAAATTACAGCAATGGGAGAAATTCATCGGTTTAGGAGAAAAAACAGGTGGATTGAACCGGTATGGACAAACCTATACCAACTGGAACACAGATCATTTTGGCTATGGAACCAATGCCGACCCTTTGTACTTATCCCTACCCTTTTATATAGGCTTACACCATGATAATTGTTACGGTATCTTCTTTGACAACAGCCATAAAAGCACTTTTAATTTTGGTGCCGGAAACAATCGATTCTCCTACTTCACCGCTGAAGATGGGGATCTCGACTATTATTTTATTCATGAAAAGAATGTTGGGGGAATCATTTCAGCCTACACCACATTGACAGGCAAAACCCCAATGCCTCCTAAGTGGGCTTTGGGCTATCAGCAATGCCGGTACTCCTATTATCCTGACAAAGAGGTTATCCGCTTGGCCAAAACCTTTCGAGAAAAAGAAATCCCCGCTGACACCATTTATCTGGACATTCACCATATGGAAGAATGTAAGGTTTTTACTTTCGATAAAAAGCGATTTGAGAAACCCACTGAACTGATCAAACACATTAAGGATTTAGGGTTTAAAGTGGTGGTCATATTGGATCCGGGTATAAAAGTAGACGAGGACTACCCTCCTTATACAGAAGGAAATGAACAACAGTTGTTTATAAAATATCCCGATGGAAAAAATTATGAGGGACAGGTGTGGCCGGGCTGGTGTGCCTTTCCGGATTTCACTAAGCCTGAAACAAGAGACTGGTGGGCAGAAAAGTTAAATTTTTATTTACAGGCGGGGGTAGATGGTTTTTGGACAGACATGAATGAGCCGGCAACATGGGGCCAAACCATCCCGGACCTCGTTCAGTTTAATTATGAAGGACAAATCGCCAGCCACAAAAAAAGTAGAAATGTATATGGTTTACAGATGGCAAGAAGTACGAATAATGGGCTAGCCAACTATCACCAAGGTAAAAGACCTTTTGTTTTGACCCGTTCCGGCTTTGCAGGCATACAGCGCTATGCAGCGGTCTGGACCGGAGACAATGTGGCCAGTGATGAACATATGCTGGCCGGCGTAAGGCTGGTAAATAGCCTGGGCTTAGGTGGCATTTCCTTTGCAGGATACGATATCGGAGGATTTGTTGGCAACACCCAACCAAAATTATTCGCTCGATGGATAGCCTTAGCTACCTTCTGCCCCTTGTTTCGGGCACATACCATGATCAATAGCAATGCCTCAGAACCTTGGGCTTTTGGTGAAGAAGTGGAACAAATTTCCAAGAATTATATCCGGTTGAGATACAAACTATTGCCTTTAATTTATACCGCTTTCTACAAGAGTTATCAATCAGGCATTCCTCTTAGTAAAAGCCTTTCTATTGATTATTCCTTTGACGACAAAGTCTACCATGGTGCTTATGAAAATCAATACCTGTTTTGTGAACATTTATTGGTGGCGGCAGTGGAAAGCTACAAGGAAATTACTAAAATCTACTTGCCTGAAGGAACATGGTATCATTTTTTTACCGGAGAAAAATTAGATGGGGATCAAGAATTGCTTTGGGAATGTCCCATTGAATACCTTCCGGTATTTGTTAAAGCCGGGGCTATTCTACCCGTGCAATCTGTAAAAACCCATACTGAAGACGTTAAAGATGGTCAGATAAACATACACATTTACAAAGGAATGGGCCTTTCTGAACAATTAATTTATGAAGATGATGGAAAAAGCACAGCTTATCAAAAATCATCTTTTTCCAAAACTCTGATCCGAATGGATTTTACGGCAAACAAACTAAGCATTGAGAAAATTGCAGCTAATTATGAGAGTGAATACCACACTGCCAATTTTTTCTTTCATGGAATGCAGCTGCACAAGGCAAGTTTAGCGGGGAAAAAACTTGAAATAAGCCATAAGAATGTGGCTTTCTTGGATGA
>NZ_CAXBOC010000276.1:0-7454 GCF_963976465.1 uncultured Cyclobacterium sp.
TATTGCACAAATCATAAATTTCTCCTGCAAGTTTTGATAATTGTTTTGCCTTTTCCCCCTCTGGTAAGTCTCTAAGCGGTGAATTTTTATTAAATATTTGGAGTTTTTTGAAAAACGGATTGTAATCTATTGGGCAATACCCTATTAATACACAAAATATTATAATTTTATCTTTATTGTATTTTTCTAATAAAAGTGGTAGTTCATCATTTTTAATAAAATCTGAATCTAAAAAATCTATGCTTAGCAATAAGATGGCAATATGGGCTTCAGAAATGGCCTTTTCTATTTTCTGTTTCCATATATCACCAGTCTGAATTTTGGTGTCATCCCAAATGTCAAATTTGAAATTTGTATCGATGCTACCTATAAATTTCTTTATTTCTTTTTTGTCTTCTTCGTCTTTGTGACTATAGCTTACAAATATTACAGGATTTTTTACTTCCATTTTCTAAATTGTAATTCCTATTTAAAACATTTTATGGAATATAACTTATATTTTTCAAATTACCAACTGATTTATTACTAATTTTATTTCAAAAAAACAATTTTATTCAAATATATATTTTGAATAATAATTTAATTTCTATTTTATTTACTATATATTATTTATTTTAATAAAATTATAATTTGAAGTTATTGTATTTTTTTTCCTAAACTAAATGAAATATTTTTATTATAACTACCCCTATATAATAAAGAAATAAAATAAGGAATCCCCTCTATTTGATGGTAATCCTTCACCTGTTCATTTTCAGGTAAATCCTTAAAGCTAAGCAATAGGTTATGAAGTTTCTGTGCTTTGTAGGTCTCTTTATAAGTTTTCCAATCTGTTCCTACAAATGGTCTCCAGCCATCCAGAATTTTCATGGTGTTCCACCTACGATGTTCGACAACACCTAGAACTTCAACCTCCCTTTTGGTCCAAAACTTTTCAAAATTTTCTTTCTCCGGAATTTGATCCGATAGCACCCACTTTTTATCGTAGGCTGTTACCTTTATCCAAAGGTGATCGGCTGCCTGTCTGTTCCCCTCCCGATCTGTTTCAGACAGGCTTTTCCAACAGTAACGCATCATATTTCCCATTCCCTCCAAAACAAAACTGTCGGTTAATGCTTGAAACCACAGGTTTTTTAACCCTTCAATTTTGAGTTTTAATTCTTCGTCATATGGAAGTGCTTCCTTATTGGAAGCATACCCTCCCTTCAAGGCGTTTACTTTTGAAATTAATTTTGCAAACCATTTTTCTACCTCGAGAGAGGTCCTAACAGATCGGTTCCCAAAATCATATAGGAGGTAGTACCATAAGGCTATTTGTTTGGCCAAGTGGTCTGCTTCCTTATTTTGGATCGCCTTACAGGAAAATTCATATAGGTAATTGCCAAAGCATTTTACAGGAATATGCGGGGCCTGGGCATTGAGTTTTTGTTCCAAATAGACCTCTTCTTCCGCATCCGGAAAATTATAAAAGCAATAGGCCTGTAAATCATAAGTTGGGTTTTCAAGTTTCATTCGTTCCAAACCGGGTAATACCGAAGTTAAAATGGAAGCACTTTCCAAGCCAGAATGAAGGCATGCGAAAAACTTTAACTTTTTATAGTGATTTAAGTTTTGTATCAAAGGGCCGTGAGGATGGGTAATTTGTTGGGGAATCAATGGTAAAGGATAAAAAAGTATCCGGTCGCTTGTCCTACACTCATCCTGTTCTTCATAAAATGTCCAATCGGTAACGCTATTAAAAATGGTTTCTGTTTGATTTTCACTTTCTTTAAACAAATAAGGATATTCTTTTTTAAAATCCTCAACAGCTTTGGCATCTGAATCCGGATAAAACACCAAGATTCTGGGCAAGGGGGGTTTTGAAAAAACCATTTGTTGAATGGATTTTAATGCAAGAGACCTCCCTAGTGAACCAAATCCAACGATTAATATGGAGCAACTAAGAGGGGTTCCTCTTAACTCAGGGAAACCTGCCAACATGCGGCGAGCGGTATTGTCCGCATGGCTAAATACCGTGAGTGCATAATTGGTACGTCCACTAATAGATTGTTGCAGCAATTGCTTAAGCTTTCTGTCTTGTATATGGACAAACCAATCCTCATTTTTATGCTTTTTGATACTTGAAATCATTTGGTCCATTTCCATTACGCAACGGACGTTTGCCTCCTCTGAATCAGTCACTACAAATACTTGAAATGCTTTTTGAAAATAGGTTTTCTTTAGAGATGTGGAACTTGTAGGAATACCATCAACTATCCATACTCCCTCATTTCTGGCTAGCTCCACAAGGGCTGTTGTTGGGTCCGGGTTCAAAACCACAACTTTAACTCCTTTAGTATCTTTCGTTGAAGGATTTCTTAGGTCTTTTAAAATATCATATGCCATTTCATTGAGACCTATAACAACGGCAAAATTATTAGTCCATGTGGGACGTAATCTCCTGAAAGAAACCCACGAAATGAAATCTGAAATCACCTCTTTAAACCGGTTCCAGGCCCTAAACTTGAAAAACAAAAACCGATAAAAAACCTCCTTCCCTGAGGCAAAATATAGGGCAATGAAAAAAACTACGACTGTAAAACTACCTCCCAAAATCCTTGCTACTTCCACTTGCCAGTTGTAAGGATTATCAAAGACAGATCCATCTAAGGTGATCAAATTAGCGGAAAAAAATAAACTATTTAAAAATTCAGTCCAAGTTTTTTCTTTAATCCCATAATGTCCAATCACTCCCAAAACAAGAACAAAACACACCAATATTAAAGGAAGTAAAAATCGCAAAAAAATACCCGTTGATATAGGAATAACATTTTTAAAAAAACTGGAAATGGATTTAGTCGTAAGCAGTCCAAAATTTTTAGAATAATTGCAGCATTCGATTGTTTCCCAATCGTAATTACCTCTAGGAATAATGGGCTGATTTATATAAGCTTGGGCAGAGGGGATCGTATTTTTTTCACGGGGAGAATATAAATGATGTAGGGTGTATTGCACTTTTCTTTTCCAAAAGATCCCCTTGGTGGATGGTTTATTTATAAAATTAGTTACTACTTGCCAGGTACCTCCAGGCTTTCCGGTGTCTATGCCATCCCATAAAGCCATTAAGTGAGTGGAGTGTTTAACCAATATTTCTTCAAGAATTTCGTAAGGGGTTTGATCTTCGAGCGATTTGGAGGGCATTAATTTAAAGGTATAACAACCTCCTTTACTCTCTAATCCCTTCGCTCGATCTAAATCACCCTGCCCAAAAGAGGGGAAGATTCCTTCGTCGATAAGTAGAAGGACTACTACAATCCCCAGACTGGCGGCTTCTTTTGCAACCAGTTCATCCGCACCCTTCGCAAAGCCGGTAATAAGAACAATTTTTTCCGGTTTCCCATTTACAATTTCTTCCAGTTTGCCTCTGACTTTTTTTTGGATCATTTGAAAATCCTTAGTCAAAATGTCTTGATGGCCGGAATGGCCGATAACAGTTTTACCTTCCAACAAATACTTGAATTCCCGAGACGATATTTGATTCATTTGTTATAACAACAAGTTTTCATTGAATTTATAATAACTATTAGTAGCTAATCCCACCGGCATTGCTTTCATCTATTTGATTAAAGAAAAAACCTATCGCCTTCACTTAAATATTTCTTATATAATTAATTTTTATTTAATGATTTACCCCTATTATTTTTTTCCAAATACACCTTTCATTTACAATAAAAATGCAACACCCTCTACTTTAATGGGTCCTTGAACATTAATAAAACTAATCTATTGACCTTATGACTCGGAAGCCGAATTATAAAATCTCCCAGTTTTTTACTAAAGTTTTATTATCTGAAAAGTAGGAGCTTTCCAGAAAATAATCAAGAAATTCATTAGAAATTTTGGCAGCTCCATCTCTGCAAATCCTATAATATTTTGGATGAGGAGACAAGTCAGAACCTGTTAAGCTTTTTCCTTTATACATTCTTTCCGGACAAGTTAATGTATAAGCCAAAATAGGGTCTTTTTCATGATCATTCCAATCCAAACAAATAATCGGTATCAAATCATAGCCAACTTCGTTTTTTCTTAATTTGGCAATATCCGAAATATCAATATCGAACAAAACCCCATTAACTGTATCTGATATAGAACCTGTAAATTTAACATTGAATAGCCCTCTAGCATTAGGCCCAGTCAATGGTTGGTATATTGGCCGATACAGTATTTCATCAGGAATATTATAATTGAGCAACCTTCTTATTCCAAAACCTATGGCTGTTTTATAGGGATAAATGGACTTAGTATTATTAGAAGGGGTATCCGAAAACATATTATGAATACTGCCATAGCTAAAAAGTTTAATCGACGTTTGCCCTTTCTCCGCAGTGAAATTTTCAATAGAGCCCCATGGGTATTCAAACATCATTTCACGTAGTGAAAACTGAATTTTATTAAATAAGTTTATACATGTTTGAGAACTAAGTTTAATTTTAGATATTGAACTAGGTGGGTTAACAACCACACCTTTTGTATAATCCTCCAACACCTCAGCTTTGGTGTTGAATTTTGTTTCCCAATGTTTAATAAGTAGAATTAAAGAAACAAAATCCTTCCTTACCTTCTCAATTTCGGAGGATTCATTAATCCCCAATTTAATTGTTAATCTTTGAGCGATAACAATGGATTCCCAAAGGAGGTCATCCTTGGATAGCTCTTTAGCAATTTTGGCCATAACAATCAAATTACAAAAATGCCGATGTTCATTAGTCGATCCGATGGCACGTTCAATAGAAATGGCATCATTGGTTTTAGCAAATGCCTTTTCTAAATTACCATTTAAAAAGTATGCCCTACCAAGGTCTCCTGAATGAAAAGCAATATTTTCCGGATAAAAGATTTTCCTTGATACTTTTTCAGCTTTTTCTAAGAATTGAATGGATTCCTGAATATTTTCTTTCCCATTATTCTTCATCATAAGGGTTCTACCCCATCCCCCATTGTTTACAGCTTCCCAATGAACCGTCCCTCTTTTATTGTGTATTTCTCCTGCTTTTTTAAATGATTCAATGGCTTCATCATATTGTCCCAAGTCGGATAAAATCAGACCTTTAGTGGTTAAATGCCCTGGTTTCATAAAATCATTGCCTATATCTTCTGCTAAATCTTGAGCACTACACATAAATTCAAGCCCTTTTTTCACTTTGCCATGATGCCAATAGGCCAAACTTTTTCTATAAAATATTTCTTCCTTTTGAATCGTATCAGCATTATCATCAGCTATTTCTTCTGCTAGTTCAAACCTTTCTAAAGATTCATCAAAAAAACCTAGTCGCTCTTTAATGCTTCCAATAATAATAAGTGTTATGGCTATATATTTTGAATCATCTAAATCCTTATACAAGGAAAAAGATTCTTCAATATAAACTAAAGCTAGGTATTTATACCCTCGTAAATTCTTCATCTTCCCTAGCTGTAAGAGTGAATGTGCCAATAAACTATTATCTTCAATTTTACGTGCTATTGAAACAGACATTTCGCCAAATCTATCTCCCTCGTCATATTGCCCCCTACTTTGGTAGGCTTTAGACAACTCAATGGCCAATCGGCAACTATAATCATTATTTTTATCAATAATATTGTCATAAGAATATTTTAGTTTATCAATTCTTATAAGTTCAGGCCCTTTTATGGACAAGACGTCAGCAAAAAATGAAATGATTTCAGCAGCTTTTTTAAATGATTTGTTTTTAATCAATAGCTCTTGAATGCTAAAAATATTTTCAAGTTCTGCATGCATTCTTTTTAGTGACTTACTCGTTAATATGTTTTTTGACTTTTGATTCTCAATAATCAAAAATGAAATGTAAGTATCACCATACCGTTCAATAAGATCTGAAATATAGGCAGCATCTTTAGATTCATATAGAACTTTGTTCCCAAAATTATATACAGTTATGGGAAAACTAAATCTAGTAGGTTTACTATTAACATTCGCTTTTAAAAGACTACTTTTAACTAAGGCATCAAGGGTTTTAGTGAAATTCAGGCTATAAGTCGTATTTTCTATTATTACAATTTTCTTTGCCAATTCAGCAGTAAAACTTGTTTTAAAAATGGCTAGTTGAATAAACAAGTCCTTTTCATTATCTGTCAGTAAATTAAAACTCCAATTGACAGCAGAATACAAGCTGTGATGCTTCTTTTGTCTATCATGGGAGTAGTCTTCTAAGTCTTGATAATTGTTGCTTTTAATACCCTCAAAAATTTCTTCAATATTTAATAGATCTGATCTACTTGCAGCTAATTCTATCCCTAAAGGTATACCTTGAAGCTCGTTACATATTTTATTGATTAGTATCAGATCGTCAATGTCTTTATCAAATTCCCTATTTATTTTTGAAGATCTATTTAAAAATAGTTGAATACTTTCATTTCTTTTAAGTTCATCAGGGTCTTTTACCGAAACATCAATAGTTTCAAGTGGCTCAATCTCCACTAGATTCGCATAGGAAAGCTTTAACCTTCTTGTAGAAGTAACTAAAATTTGAGCTTTTGGTAAATGAGACAACATAAAATCTAAGGTCTCAGAGCATTCGTCAACTATTTGTTCAAAATTATCAAGAATAAGCAATACATTTTCTCTTTGCTCCAATAATAGAAGAATCGCTTCTCTTGCTGATATTTGTGAACTAGTCATTTCTTGATTAAACGCATCATAAATTGATTTAGCCACACCAGTTTCTGTTTCAGCATCCACCAAATTTACAAACCAGACCCCTCCTGAATATTTGTGATTCAATTCTTTACCTATTTCTAAAGCAAGCCTAGTTTTCCCAAATCCTCCTGTTCCTACGATCGTTACTAATCGATTCTTCTCATTAATAAGTATTTTCTTTAGTTCATCAATTTTATTCTCTCTTCCAATAAATTCCTCGCCAACTGTTTTAATATTGGTTTCATTTTTGTTTTTTAGTAGGTAATGAAGAATTCTATTTTTAAAATTGGAAAATTTAATAACTTCATATACCTTAAGAACTGGAGGAATTTCTTCTATTTTAACATCATCTGTGACCACTAAAATAATATTGCCTACCTTATCATTTTCTTTTTTATTGTTTAAGAATAATTGCCATTCATGCTGAACCCAACCAGAATTAATATTATCAATGGAACTAAAAATTAAAATAAAGTTCTTAGATATAGGTATAGTTTGATCAATTACCTTTCCATATTCTGTTTCGCCTATACGTTCTAAAGAATAAGAAGAATCAAAAACATCAAACCCTTTAGCAGTTAAAAATTGATATATTTCATCAGATAGGTGAAAGTCTTCTGTTTTCCGTGATAAAAAAACATCAAATTCATTTTTCATAATACTTCAATTTATTCATTCCCTAATATCTTTTTTTTCAATTGGCAATGGTTTAGCCCCCTTTAAATCGGACAATTTTATTTTTGGTATTGTATAAGAGCTC
>NZ_CAXBOC010000277.1:0-7440 GCF_963976465.1 uncultured Cyclobacterium sp.
AAATCAAGCAGCCAAGGATAACTTCGGTTTTCTAACCGTCAGTGTATATACCTCTCCAGAAAGACAGCCGGAAGACCAAGAGAATTTCTCTTTAAAAATGGTGCGGGACTATCCTGATATTGTCTCCTATGCTACCACATTTTCATTGGATGGATTCAATGAGGAGGATTGGGTAAGCAAGACCCTGGCCTATTTAGAAAAATCCATTGCCCATGGGGCCATTGCGGTAAAGGTTTGGAAAAACGTGGGCATGGAATTGAAAAATGACAAGGGCGAATTGGTAACCATCAATGACAAGAAATTTGAACCCATCTTCAAACTTTTAACGGAGAAGGACATAACCCTATTGGGGCATCTTGGTGAACCCAAAAACACTTGGTTGCCACTAGAAGAAATGACCGTTCAGGGAGACAAGGATTATTTTAGTGAAAACCCAAAGTACCATATGTACAACTTCCCCGATTTCCCCTCCTATGAAGATCAAATTGAGGCACGAGACCGGATGTTGGCCGACAATCCTGATTTGAGATTTGTTGGAGCACATTTGGGAAGTTTGGAATACGATGTGAAGGAATTGGCAAAAAGACTGGACCGCTACCCCAATATGGCAGTGGACATGGCCGAAAGAATTTCCCACCTACAATACCAGGCCATTACCAATTGGCAAGAGGTTCATGACTTCTTTATTAAATACCAGGACAGGCTAATTTATGGAACAGATTTGAGAGCAGGTGCTTCAGACATCCAAGCCAAGGGATTGACAACGCCCGATGAAATTGCCGCACATGCCCACGAAGTATGGTTAAGGCATTGGCAATTTTTCACCGGAGATGATGAAATGAATGTGCCAAAAGTAGATGGTACCTTCAAAGGCCTAAAGCTACCCAAATCCGTGGTAGATAAGATTTATAGGTACAATGCTGAGAACTGGTATCCCGGACTTCTCGAATAGTTTTTAAACTTTAAAAAATTAAAAACACCATGAATTACCTCAACCGCAGCAATTTTCTAAAACTATCCTCCTTAGCCCTCGGAGGCATGTCAGCAAGTCTGCTATCCAACCCTTCCATGGCAAAGGGCTTCAAAAAAAACCTAAGACCGGGTTTTGTGGGCATAAAAGTGGTAGCATAACCCAAAACCCATCTATTGGCACCGATTGATTCTGGCCCTGCAGGAAAACAAACAGCCGGACTGGGATGTTTACGATTCAATAACAAACGCGGCCATCATCCCCCTTACGAGCGCCTCAGCAGCCGACAAAAGCTGGCTGGTAGATTTTGCGGACTTCACCAAAGGAAAATGGGGAGGTAGAGCTAAGCTTTATTCTTAATTAAGGAATTGATGAAAGTCCACCAACAGCGAATAAGGACTGAATTACCAAAAATCTATAGTCAAGATTTATTGAATAACCTGTTTCGGTGCCTATACACAAAATTTACTTTGTAATGGAGGATACTAAAGTAAGTCGAAAGAAAGCGGCGAAGTATTCTCTACCAGTTAAATAAAATTGAAATAGGAGCAATCAGAAAATTTGGAAAGACAATTACCATAGAAACAGAAGTTTTTATGCTTTTACAAAACATTGGTAATTTTCATGAGCCGCATATCAAAGAAAAACGGTTTAACTCTTCCAATATTGAAATAGGAATTCGCTCAGTGAAAGATAGTTATTTTAATGCCTGTGATACAAGATAAACTCGGCAAAGAACTTATTTAGCCAAAGCTGCCTGCCTTTAGTAAACAATGAGTATAACCTGATTCCCAAGGTATTGCTGCAAATAAAAGGGAACAATACCGCCGAAATTTCGACTTTTATTAATAATTTCTTCGAAATAGGATTAATTATCTTATTTCTATTTGATTCCTATTCCTAAGTCTTTATTTTAGTATTTAATAATTTAGTAGCAGGGAGTCGTTTGAAAACAGGCATTTTTAAAAGTCATTTAATGTTTGATTATAACAGGTGCCTTGCACCATTCATAAAACTCCTAATCTAGACTGAATAAATACCGTCTATCTTTAATAGAGCCTCAAAATGAAGACAACATTACTTATTGTAATCTCCTTTCTTGTATTTTCATGTAATCCTTATGACAAAGAACTTACGTTAGAGGGTGAATATTCTATCGTTGATTTTACAATGACCCCCGAGTTTGCAAAAGATTCAATTGCACGAAAAAATATATTGCCTATAATTACTAGTCCCAATAGCACATTTATTTTTTCAAAGGACCATTCATTTTTAAAAATAGATCCCAAGTTTGGTATGGAATTCTTTGGAGATTCAATTTATCAATATGAGATGGAGAATAAATATATCGCCTTAACAAATAATGATAAAACCATAAACATCCCATATAAAATCGATAATGGAATAATAAGGCTATTTATTGACAGCAAAGGAATTGAGCGATTTTCAATTATCCCATCTAAGAATTAGTATTCGTTTGTAGCCAGACTAAACCAAAAATTTTCTTCAGGGTAGTTATTTATTTTTCTGTTAATTAATAAAAAATATATAGCCTGAAATTTAAGAACTTAAATGGAGCTATCTAACATTACTATTTTTTAATGTTTTAAAATTGTCAGTTATTAAGCCCCCTATCGCTCCAATAAAAAAGACAACAAATCTTTGAGGTCGCTATCGGTAAGGTTCTTTTCTAAACCTTCGGGCATCAATGAACTTTTGATCAAGCCATAATCGGCTATGTTCTCCTTAGCAAACGTAACAAAACCTTTTGCTAAACTATATATTTCTATACTGCCTTCACCCACATCGATTTGCCTGCCTTGGTGCATGGTCCCATCTTTTAATTTTATAAACCATCCTTGATACTATATTGTACCCCATTGGCTTAACCATATTAATAATTATTCTTTATTGATATTTAATCAAACACACCATGCCATATCGTCACTTTTAGCCACATTCAACAGTCATAATGTCATTTCATCAATCAACAATACTGACGTATTGTCCTGTTTTACAGGTGTTTACTTGATTTTTGCAATTGGCATTTACTTTGTTAAATGACTAGTAAATAACGAAGTTAAAACTAAAAAAACTATAGCCATGACACTTATAAAAACAAACGGAAGAAAAACACAGGCACCTGATTTTAACAATTGGTTGGATCAATTATTTGATGTTCCATCTTCTTTTGTATTGGGTAGCCCTGAGAATCGTTTCAACGGAAACAAGCCGGCAGTTAATATCAAAGAAAATGACAAAGAGTATTTGTTGGAAGTAGCTGCCCCCGGTATGAAGAAGGAAGATTTTAACATTTACTTTGAAAAAGACTATCTGACTATCTCCGCAAGTAAAAAAACAGAGACGGAAGAGAAAGACGAAAGTCATAAGGTAAAGCGAACTGAATTCCATTATGAAAGCTTTGAAAGGTCTTTCTTTATTGAAGAAGACAAAGTAGATGTGGATCAGATCAACGCTCAGTACCAGGATGGTATCCTTAAACTTATACTTCCTAAAAAAGAAGAGCTAAAAAGAGTGAAACAAATCACAGTATCTTAATCGGGAAAAAATCCTGAAGTAATTTTTAGAAAGTTCCTTGGTTAGCCAAGGAACTTTTTTTGTTTTATTTCCAATAAACTCCATAGGTTTACTTAGCTCCAGCCGAAAAGTTGTAAAGCATTGTCACCGAGTATGGCTGCCTGCTCCTGTGACGAGAGATGCGAGAGGTGTCCCAACAGGTCCTGGCGGTAGCGACGGTAGGAGTCTGGTGTCGCATCTGTATTGAAGCCACCGCCATAGATCATCCGTTCGGCGCCCCAGGCACTGGTCAATTGGCGGATGATCGGCCTGATATCCTGGTGAGGATAGTGCTCTGATTTTGGGATAGATGCTAGCTTCATTACTGTGTTAGGAAAGTCAGCCCAGCGCAATACTTTGGCATATTCTTCCGGTGATCCTTGAAACGGACGCCCAAGGTGATCAATTATCACAGTGGTGTCGGAGAATTCCCTAATATATGGTTCGAAGCCAAGAGCATAGCGAGGTTCGAAATGCAACTGCACAGCAACGCCTGCATCGGCGACACTACGCCACCATTTACGGAGTTCCGGTTTCCCAAACGGAGGCAAGCGATCGGGAGCGTAAGCATGAACCCGGGAGGCAATTATACTCCCTTCACGGCTCTTCAAATAAGATGGCATCGCAGCCAACGAATCAGGCTGGTCAGCAAAAAACAGGCAGGTACCCTTCAGCCGGCCCCCACCAACTTCCAGACAATAATCAAGATACCGATGGTCGTCTTGATACGGTTCAGGGTGAACAACGATTCCGTATTTAATCCCTGCTCCGTCCATGCAGCTCAGCAGATGCTCTGGAGTGGCAGCGGAATCAGGCCGATAGGGTCCGTTGGGATGATAAGGGAATTCATTGTTTTCGGGGCCGCCAAAACAGTGAAGATGGGTATCAACGACTGGCAGATCGCTGTTAGTCTTCTCTGCCTGCGATTTCGAAGTCAGGGCAAGGCTTGCAAGCGATCCACCTAAGATCCCTAGGCAGTCACGGCGGTTGATGCAATTCCCCTCGTGGCCTTTTTTCGGATGGTCCTGTTGCCTGCCGAGATAAATAGTTGTAGGATGATCTTTTGTATTAAAGGATTTCAGTATCAAGGCTATATGGGTTTTGTTAAACTACCTTTAAAAGGTACTACAGTCTTCCTAAAAACCCAAATGAATAGCTGAATGGACTGGAAAATTATTTCCTTATAAAAAATTGGCTTGATTATAAGTAAAGTAAATCTTTTTTAGAGGCCAATAAAGAATAATCTAAACGTATCTGTATAAAACCTTAGGTCCGGAACAATGATTATTAATTTCCCCCAGCAATCAGAGTAACAGGCATTTTCTAATGCCTCGTGTTGTGACCAAAATACCTTGAAAGTATTGTTTCTCCGCGTCTCTGATTTAACATCTAAGTAAAATTTGATAAATCACTCTTATAAGGTGAAAAAGGATTTTACTAAATTATAAATTGAAATGGTTGATTTTGACCCGTTTTAAAAAAAAGTTACAGATTATTGAGTAAATAATGAATACAGGTTTACAGTTTTGAAAATGTCCCCCATCCTCTTTGAGGGGATGGGGGACATTTTATTTCCAGCTCAGATTATTAATGTCTTCAATTTTACCAAAGGTCTTCTCCGTAAGACCAACCTTCGCGAACTGGTTCATTAATGTATGCATCTAACTCCGGACGACCAACGGCCTTCATATTTTTTGCGTCATAGCTGATCGTTCCGCCAAATCGTTGTGCTAGTACACCAACAAGACCCATTTCGGTTAAGTCTGCACCATAATCGAAGTTTGAGCCCGGCAAGGTGTCGTTTTTAATGGCAGCCACCCATTCTTGTACTGGTTTTTCTTCGGCTACTCTCGGAATGGTTTCTGCCGGTTTATTCTTTTGGAAATCTATCCATTCTTCTTCAGGAACAAGTAATCGAGGATTATTTGGACGGCCTCCATGGTAAAGTGTCTTCTTAGAACCAATCATTATCATTCCATTGTCCGGCATTTCTTCAAGCCCATACTCTTCCTTTAATTCGGGTTTGCCCATACCTTCAATCCATTTCATGGTAACAGGTGGTTTATTACCCCGAGCACCAAATTGCCATGTTATGGTTGATTCTTTGGCAATCATACTATGATCCGGAACTTCAGGGTTTGGTACTACAGCATCTACTGTATGTGGCATTCCAAGATCCAATGCCCAAAAAGGAGCGTCTAAAGTATGACAACACCAATCGGCCATTGCTCCGCTCCCGAAATCGTAGAAAGCTCTCCATGATTTGGGTGCATATTCATTATTAAAAGGACGATCAGCTGCAGGACCTTTCCATAAATCCCAATCTAAACCTTCAGGAACTTCATGTTCTGGAAATGGAAATCCTTCAGGCTTTGAGAAATATCCATCCGGATTAAATGTTGTTGGGCCTCCCCATCTAATTACTTCTTTTACATCTCCAAGAACACCTGCATCATACCATTCTTTTACTAATCTAATTCCATGGGTTGTATGTCCTTGATTGGCCATTTGCGATACGATGCCATAGTGGTTTGCTGCTTTTTTCATGGTGCGGCATTGCCAAATATTATGCACCAGTGGTTTTTCAACCAATACATGTTTTCCAAGTTGCATAGCAGCCATTGCCGCCGGGAAATGGGTATGGTCAGGTGTAGCAATCATAACGGCATCAATTTCGTTGGCCATTTCGTCGAACATCACCCTGAAATCTTTGTACTTTTTTGCGTTAGGTACAGTTTTGTATGCATGCTCAGTCATTCGGTCGTCAACATCACACATGGCCACAATATCTTCTACGGCAACCTGGCTCCAACTTGCACGACCTCTGGCTCCTACACCAATCATTGCAAAACGCAATTTTGTACTTGGCGGGTCTTTAATAAAATTAGGAATGAATAATGCTCCTAAACCGGCCGTTGAAGCTGATTTTAGAAATGTTCTTCTTGTTGATTTCATTTTGTTATTTTGATTTAGGTATTGCTTGACTATCCTATTTAAAACCAAAAATGATTTTTTTGAGCCGGTTTTAGCACTGGCAAAAAGACAAAGGGTTTCTAACCGTAGCCAATTTGGTTTATTTATGGTCAAAATACTTTATTTTTCTGTCATTTGGGAATAAAACACTTCTGATTTATATATTTTTAAGTCTAAAATATAGAAAGCACCGGTATACGTAGCCATAATTCCTTAAGGACGCGAAGTTTTCTTAAGTTTAGGGACAGCTGGGATACTATTTGAACCATTGATTCAACTCAGGGAAAAAAATAACAATCGTCTTTATAAAGAGAGGAGAATTAAGCAGGTTTATTTACAAAAAAGGGCATAAAAAAAGACCCTTAGATTGCTCTAAGGGTCTAAAAGAAGGCGGCGACCTACTCTCCCAGGTGTAACCCCAGTACCATCGGCGCTGCAGGGCTTAACTTCTCTGTTCGGGATGGGAAGAGGTGGGTCCCCTGCGCCGGGCCGCCTAAATCTTTGTGCTCGCTATTGACAGCTTACACTTAATTTCTTTAATTCTTATAAATGTTTGTAAGTTATTTTGACATTGTCTTGTGGAAAATGCAACGTAGCAAAGACGTTCAAGTTTTCGGGCGATTAGTACTGCTCGGCTATGTCATTTCTGACTTTACACCTACAGCCTATCAACGTCATCGTCTCTGACGGCCCTGTTTAGAAGTCTCATCTTGGGGCGAGTTTCGCACTTAGATGCTTTCAGCGCTTATCTCTTCCCGACTTAGCTACCCGGCGGTGCAGTTGGCACTACAACCGGTACACCAGCGGTCGGTCCATCCCGGTCCTCTCGTACTAAGGACAGCCCCCCGCAGACTTCTCACGCCCGCAACAGATAGGGACCGAACTGTCTCACGACGTTCTGAACCCAGCTCGCGTGCCAC
>NZ_CAXBOC010000278.1:0-7422 GCF_963976465.1 uncultured Cyclobacterium sp.
CCTTTTGTTTCTTTCAAAACCTTGTAGAGATGACTGGCACAACCGGCACAGGTGAGCCCGGTGACTTTGAGCTTAACTGTCTCACTTTTCTGAATAGTTTTGACGGTTTTTGAGGATCAGCAGATTGTGCCATTCCATGTCCTGCAAGCAAGAAGATGAATGCTAGGCTGAAAATTATGGGTTTCATTTTTCTATTGATTTAAGGTTTCTTCTTTTATAATTTTCTTGCCAGTGACTTTATAGCCAGTGGCTTCCTCCACCGCAGTTGCCAATTGCTCAACAGATACTTTTGATTGATCAAACTTTACCAATGCAATACCGTTTTCGTAGGAAGAAGAAGCTTCGAGAACGCCTTCGCTATTATTAAGTGCTGCATTCACGCTATGCTCACAACCGGTGCAGGTCATGCCTTTGATACTAAGCTCAGCATTCAGAATATCATTGTCACTTACCTTGATAACCTTATCTGCATTGCTGTTATTTGAGAAAAAGATGCCGGAGTAAGTCGGAAAAGCAAGCATCAATACCGCAAAGACGGTAACGATTCCCAGAAACTTCTTAGACTGCCAAAAGGAAGGACGCTCATCGTCCCCGCCTGCCGGACGGGCAGGTTCACAGGCACAATCGATTTCCTCCTGTGTCCTGGGTTTTAATTTCTGATACCAGGCAAACCCCAATACCAAAACTGTAAGGCCTATTAAATAAGGTCTGAAAGGTCCCATCCATGAAATGGACGAAGCAATGCCTCCAATCCCTGC
The DNA here is from genome assembly GCF_963976465.1 of uncultured Cyclobacterium sp. Classification (NCBI taxonomy): domain Bacteria; kingdom Pseudomonadati; phylum Bacteroidota; class Cytophagia; order Cytophagales; family Cyclobacteriaceae; genus Cyclobacterium; species uncultured Cyclobacterium sp. The sequence continues at coordinate 759 of NZ_CAXBOC010000278.1, forward strand.
CAACGTGGCAAAAACGGGGGTGATGCAACAAAGGGATGCAGTAAAGGCTACCAACAAACCGGCTCCTATACTTTTGGAAGATGAGTTTGATTTATTTGAATTACTCATATTACTTGTTCTTTTTTACTGCCATTAAATAAACTTGCTAACACAGGTCTGATTACCTGTATATTCTCTTCTACCAAAGAATAAAACACTGTTTGTCCCACCTTCTCACTGGTTACAAGACCTCCTTCTCTCAATTTCTTCAGATGTTGGGAAATGGCAGGCACGGTCATTTCCAAAATGTCACTCAGGTCGCAGGGACAAAGTTTGGTTTCTTTGCTAAGTAGGTAGAGAATTTTTAAGCGGACTTCATTGCCCGACAGGCTCAATGCCTTAGCTACGGTAGCTATTGATGGTGTTACTTTGTTAATTTCTTCTTTGCACTGTTGGATCTGTTCAACATCTGCAAAAACCCGGATACACGATTTACTCATACTTCTTTAATATTTAAGCAACTACTTAAATAACGAAGATAAGAAAATAAAGGTTTAAGCAAATGCTTAAATAAAGTGAATTTCAAAAAAATAACTTTAATGCAACTTCGTATGCCAGTTCAATGCTTTTACAGAATGAAAGCCCTTTCCGCATTCTCTACACAGGAAGTCTTGATTACTTTGCTCCCTTATGCTATTTTTTACAGGCTTAAAAACAGGTCTTTTCTTTGTAAAACGTTGGTTTTCCGCCACTTTTTCAACAAATAGCTCAGCATAGCTGTAGCCCGTAAACGCCAGTACTCCGGACAAAAATACTTTGGTGAAAGCAGCGATTAATTCTGGTTCGAGTAATGTAAAAGGATTGTAGTATAGCAGGTTGATAATAAAAACGAAAACCGCATATAGAGCAGGCTTTCGTTTGATCACATGGATGGTAAATACCAGAATGGTCAGGTCAAAGCTAATGGCATAGAAGAGCGCATAAAAATTCTTCCAGACTTTATTGCCTTCAAATGGCGACACATTGTAAAATAACTGGTGAGAGTGCATGATCATAGGGATGGTACCTGCGATCACTACGATGAAGATGAACTTTCTGGAGTAGAGAAAAGTCTCAAATCGCTTAAATGCTCCTATTTTTCTGTTTTCTTTCATTTTTTCTAGGTTTCTCAAACCACATCAAGAGTTGGTCCAATGATGCCATCTTTTGCTAAACTCTCGCACCCCTTTTGAATCTTGCCACCTCATTGCCATAGGATTTGTTCTCATAAATGATCGCGGTTTCCCACTGGCCTTTGAAAGTTTCCATCAGCATCTTTTCCAGTCTGCGGATGCCTAGAGCCTGGTTGGGTTTTGCCCGTTTATGGGTTTTGTCCAGGGAATAAAAAGTACGAACATTGCCATCGTAGAACCAGACAATGCATTTCGTCAGTGCCTCCCGCTGCATTTTTTCACTGAGCATAGGCTGGTTGTTTACGTTTTAAGTTTTTCAGATGTAAACAGCGTTGTAAACACTGCTGATAGGCTTGATTCAGGGATTCATCCCGGTATCCGGCCAGCCTTTTCTGCTGAATCCGGAAGAGCTGTAAACGGGTCTTTTCCCGGAAGCGACCCTTATTCTGTTCATGCTGTTGCCATTCACTCTTTACCTGTTGAAGCAGCAACTGGTTCCTTATTTCAATTTTGAGGGTTTCCTGCTTCACATACCATTGCCAGGTCTTTTTGAAGCCGTTCCGCTCGTTGTTGGGATGGAAGTAGATATGGGGTTTAGCCACCTGGCCACCATATTGACCCGGTTGAAAGCTGTATCCTGGTACTTGAGCCAGTCTTTTTCAGTTGCATTCGATTGAAGCTTGCCGTAAACCGACTCCCAAATCAGGTTAAGGATTTCCCTTACTTCAGGCTCGGAAAGAATCAAGTCGGGATACAGCACTTTTCGGGCATAATCCCAGAACTGCCGGATGAGTGAAAGTAAGAAAATGCGCTCCGCCCCGGCCTGTTGTTCCTGTTTTTCGGCTTTACAATGCCTTTCAGGAGCTTTTACTTGCCTTTATGAGGCAGGGTTAGCATTTTCCTCCGTGTTCTTGTCTTGTTCATGTTGTGTTCCTGTGGCCTCCGATTTATCGAGGCCATTCCTGTGACCGTAGGGAACTCCGCTTTTTTGAGTTCCTGACTTATCCACTTTGCTATTATTATTTAATTGTTCTTGTTGTTCATGAACTAAAGGGTGAAAATTTTTCGCTTTTTCATAAGAAAGAGAGGCTACATCCCCGATTTTCACCACAGTTAGTGGATAACTTTGCCATGCCTAGTATAACCGGATTTAGCCAGATTTCTACACCTCCTTTGCCTCTATGTTCCTCTTTGGTAATGAAACCCGATTGTTTCAGGCGTTCTTTATGATTGATATCATTTTGCTCTTCCATTCGCTGACATTTTAAAAGTTTGGAAATAACTTTTAAACAATCTTTTAATAGAATCATTATTTCTTTTTTATCAGAAGCAGTCATTGGTCTTTTTAGGTATGACTGGGGAAAAGTAAATGACTAAATTAAAATTACATTCTTATTAAATTCCAGGACACTCCCACTCAATGGTTGTAATGAAAAAAAAATTGTTGTTGGAAATAATTAGATCTTAGCACAAAATTTTTATTTTTTTTGCAAATTCCAGCTAATAAAAAGAAAGAAAACATAATTAGAATTGAACGGTAGTGGTAAAAAAACAGATCAATTCGCCCCTGGATTCGCCCCTGATTAAAAAAATTAAACCCTAACTTATAGATAACCAATAAATTAGGGTTTTATCCAGTAGAGAGTGGGGGATTCGAACCCCCGGTACGCTATTAGGCGTACGACAGTTTAGCAAACTGCTGGTTTAAGCCACTCACCCAACTCTCTAAGTATTGGTGAAGCATTTAAACTATCAATTTTGATTTTAATAAACCTTTTATACTATCCTAAAACAGGATAAATACGGGCTTTCAAAACCATAACTAAATATCAATTCCGACCGCTTCCCGATCAGTGATGCAAATATAAACCAATATTCTTCAATTTAACAAAACCAAAACAAGAAAAAAGGGGACTTTTTTATCGCTTTAGCCGGAAATGAGGGCTAATTGATTTTAAGCCAGCAGGATAAATTCTAAAACAATTTCTAAACTTTTTCCCGATTAAATAAAGCCTCTTTTAAAATCAACCTATAATCCCTTTCTTTGCAACCCATACTATTATTTCTTTGAAGATGAAAATAATTGCCATAGGCCGAAATTATGCGGCACATATAGAAGAGCTTAACAACGAAAGACCCGAATCACCGGTTGTATTTATGAAACCGGATACGGCCTTGTTAAAAGACAATGCCCCTTTTTATCATCCTGAATATTCTGACAATATCCACCATGAAGTGGAATTGGTCCTTAAAATAAACAAAGAAGGCAAATACATTCAACAACAGTTTGCCCACAAATATTACAATGAAATTGGAATTGGCATAGACTTTACCGCCCGTGATTTGCAGCAAAAGTGCAAGGAAAAAGGCCTACCCTGGGAAATTGCCAAAGCATTTAATGGCTCAGCTCCATTAGGCCAATTTAAACCGATCAGCGATTTTCCTGATATTTCCAATATCAACTTTCACCTTGACATCAACGGGGAACGGCGCCAAACAGGAAACACCTCACTGTTGCTATTTCCTTTTGATGTAATAATCGCCTATGTGTCTCAATTTTTCACCTTGAAAACAGGTGACCTTATCTATACAGGAACACCTGCCGGAGTAGGCAAGGTGAACATTGGAGATAGACTGGAGGCATATGTGGAAGATGAAAAATTGTTGGATTTTGAAGTTAAATAATTCCCTATACACCTTACTATTTGTATTGCTTGCCTTTGTCTTTCTCTCACAAACTCAGAAAGGCTATTACCTCTTTCCTATCAAACCCGGTGAACAAAATTTCCTGGCCGGAAACATGAGTGAAATCAGGAGCAATCATTTCCACACAGGGCTTGACATAAAAACAGAAGGTAGGCAAGGATTGCCTGTACACGCTTCAGCCGAAGGATATGTTGCCAAAATCAAAGTCTCGTCATTTGGTTATGGCAATGTACTTTACCTCAATCACCCCAATGGTACAAGCACTGTTTACGCCCATCTGAAGAATTTTGCCTCCCCTATTGCGGAATACATGCAGCAAAAAATCTACGAAGCCCGAGAAAATGAATTGGAATACAATCCTGAACCTGGCGAGTTGTCCATTTCTCAAGGGGATACCATCGCTTATTCCGGCAATACAGGATCTTCGGGTGGACCGCACCTACATTTTGAAATCCGAGATTCCCTCAACCGAGCAATTGATCCATTACATGCCGGTTTTAGGGAAATCGTAGACAACACCTCCCCCATCGTACGAAGGGTAGCCATTAGTCCTTTGACTCCCGAAAGCAGGGTGAATGGCATGTATCGCAGGCAAGAATTTTCTTTGATCTACAGCTCCGGTGCTTTTCAAGTGCAACCAACCATTAAAATCTCCGGCAAGGTGGGCATTGAAATCCTTGCTTATGACCAGCTGGATGAGATGTACAATAGAAACGGCTTCCCAATCTTTGAAATCTATGATGCGGATAAAAAAATATTTAGAGCCGAAGTCAATGAAATAGATTTTAACATAGGCCGACATATTCTCCTACATACCTATCGGAATCGCTATACGCGCTTGTATATAAAACCCAACAACAAGTTTTCATTTTATGAGCCGGACACTGTTTTAAGTGGGGCCATTTCCGCATTACCCGGTGAAGAAAAGTCCATTACGGTTAATCTATTGGATGCCTATTCTAATGCCTCCAAACTGAAAATTGAGTTTTTAGGTGAAATAGCACCTACTACCCTAAAGGGTACCAATTACACCTCAGGAAAACAACAAATCGCATACCTGGAGAATGTTTTAATTATTAACAGTAGTGAAGCAGAAGCCGGAGACCTGGCTCAAGTTCATGTTCATGGGCTAAACATGGAATTGCCTTATGCCTATGCAGGTAAAAATAAACGCACTTACCTATGGGACATGGCTTTGGGAATTCCCGACTCGATTAATCTATGTTCTGAAACCATTTTCCCGGGAGTGAATGCCAAAATTCCTGCAGGAAAGGAAACGCTTATTGACAATGGAGAGGTGAAAATTCTTTTTGAGGAAGAAAGCCTTCTTGAAGACCTTTATTTAAGGGTCGATACTTTTGAAGACAAAGGAATGAAAGGCTTGAGTTTAAATGATCAGTTTGATTACCTTTGGAATTCGATTTCTGTGAAGGCAAATATGGGGGACTATATGGGGGACAAGTCAAAAACCCATATGTACCAATTGTATAGAAATGGTCATCGAAAATTTCTGGGAGGAAAATGGGAAGGGCAATTCATTAATTTCAATACCAGGGTTTTAGGAAATTTTGTATTGGCAACGGACACCATTCCACCTACCATTCGTCCCACACGGGTCAATGGAAGGGAAATAAGGTTTGTGATCAAAGACAGTTTATCTGGAATTAAGGATTTTGAAGCCTGGGTGGATGGAAAATGGACACAGATGAAGTACGAACACAAGCAAGCTGTTATTTGGTCTGCCCCACTTCCCGGAACCACTTTAAAAGGCGAAGTAGTCTTAAAAGTAAGAGATCGAGCAAATAACGAGGCCATTTATAATGGAAAGATTTAATTTATTCCGATATTTAAGCCCTTAAATCAATAATCAAACAATAAAGCCACAACTATGTCATTAGAAGTAGGCCAAACGGCACCTGAATTTGAGTCCAAGGACCAAGATGGGAACCCTATCAAGTTGTCCGATTTCAAAGGTAAAAAAGTAGTTTTATACTTTTATCCCAGAGACAACACCCCTGGATGCACAGCCCAGGCCTGTAACTTGAGAGACAATTATGAAAGTCTTCAGAATGCTGGTTATGTAGTGCTCGGAATAAGCTCGGATGCAGAAAAATCTCATAAAAAGTTTATTGAGAAATTCGATTTACCATTTCCATTGATCGCTGATGAGGACAAAAGCGTCCATGAAAAATATGGTACCTGGGTAGAGAAAAACATGTACGGTAGAAAATACATGGGAACTGCGAGAACCACATTCATTATTGATGAAGAGGGAATAATTGAAGAAATTATTTCCAAAGTAAAAACAAAGGAACACACCAATCAAATTATTAAATAATTCCAAATCAATGGAAAAAAAATCAACTGAACAATTAGAAGCAATTGGCTCCCAGGTAAGAAGAGATATTTTACGAATGGTGCATGCCTGTCAGTCAGGTCACCCGGGAGCATCTTTGGGCTGTACTGAGTTTTTCGTCGCCCTGTATTTTGACCAAATGACGAATAATCCGGAGTTTGACCTTGATGGAACCGGTGAAGATCTATTTTTCCTATCAAACGGACATATTTCCCCAGTATGGTACAGTGTTTTAGCCAGAAGCGGTTATTTCGATACAAGTGAGCTGAAAACTTTCAGAAAATTAAACAGCAGGTTGCAAGGGCACCCGGCTACAGAAGAAGGCCTACCGGGTATAAGGGTAGCTTCAGGTTCGTTGGGACAAGGTTTATCCGTTGCCATTGGTGCAGCGCTTTGGCTAGTAGGCTTCGCCTTGTTCACGGCCATAGCAGGCTCTGTACTGGGTGCAATC
>NZ_CAXBOC010000279.1:0-7421 GCF_963976465.1 uncultured Cyclobacterium sp.
TCAGAATGGGGAGAGTCCATATCGTTAAAAGGAGGTGTTAAACATTCCATTCAACCACCGACTAACGCAGGAAACCTGGCATTGATACTGGCAAAATGATCGAAATAAAGTCTCAAATTAGGAGCATTATGGTATTTCTCTTTCTGATTAAATCAATTAATTGGAAAAGAGAATAAAAATGGCATCCTTTATGCATTACTTCGCTATAATTCTTATATTGATTACTTGGAAACATTCTTAAAATATCTGAAAGTTGAGGCCATAGGAGGTCATATTATTAGAATATCTCTGGCCTGTCTGCTATTATTTGGAGGCTTCACTAAGCTAAAATTAATAGGAGCATTGGAATACAACCTATTTTGGTCAATAATTTTGGCCGCTATCGAAACGTTTGCTGCCTTTGGTCTGCTTATTCACTACAAAAAACCTGTTATTGGAATAGCTGCCGGGGTATTGGCTATACTGTCCATCTTTTTACGGGTTGTTTTTTCAATAGGCTGGGTAAGAGATCATATTTTACGGTCCCATTCTTTTTTAGATGCTTTCGGCGCCATTCTAGGTGTATATAACAACGGCCTTTTTCATATTGCCCTTTTATTTGGGGCAGGAATTTACTGTTTGGGAAATTCTTATAAAGCCTATATCAAAGAAAGAATTACCAAGCCTTGGCCGCATTAAGAGTAAATTATTTGAACAAGGATTTTATTTAAATTTAGATGCTTCTTTCCGGATTAGCCGGCCATAAATAAAAAAGCATCCGTTTTAAGGATGCTTTTTTATAGTTCTAGTCTTTTATTTTACAGGCTTTCTAAGGGAAATTTCACAGAACAGAAAATTGTTAATGTCACCTATTTAAGTTAGTGAAAAAAAACTAAATCCAAACTTTAATAAGCACAACAGCCTACTTATTTAATTAATCTTCCATAAAGCCCATGTCAGGGGTATACAAAAGATTATCTGCTTCAAAATCGTATAAGGTAAGCTCACGGAGCTCATAATAAGCCACCCAATATTCCCTCAAGGATTCAACATAACTTCTTCTATTTTTATCTTTTTCTTGCTGGGCTATGCCTAGATCTGTAATCGTCACATTTCCACTTTGGTACCTTCTGAATGAAATCTCATAACGCTTATCGGCCACCAAATCAGAAGTTTTTGTGATTTCCACCCGATCTTTAAGCATGATAAAGTTCCTCACCTTGGTGAAAATTTCCTGCTCAAAATTGATAATGTCCTGCTCAATTTCAAATTCGGTCAGCTTTTGATTGGCTTTGGCGATACTCATTCTGGCTTTATTTCTACCCCAATCAAGAATGGGTACATTAATACCTAAACTTACCAAGGCTTGGGTATTTGGATTGGAATAAATGCCTGACCACATTAGGTCTGCTTTATTGTAACCATAACTGGCATTCAAACTCATTTGAAACCTTTGCCCTCTTGCTTGAGCGACTTGAGCTTCAGCTTCCGTTCTTTGCCTTTCAAATCTGATCGCATCCGATCGATTTTGAAAAGCATATTCAATGGCTTTTTGTACATCGACATCAAAATCAGGAATTACACTGGGCAATACCAAATTTAGCTTGGTATTTTCATTCAAGCCAATATAAGATTTTAGAGATAAAGAAGATGACTCCATATCCAACTTTGCCTGGGCAACTCCCTGCCTGGCTTCAAGTACCTGTAATTCTACCTGAAGTAATTTATCTTCATAAGTGGTCCCTATATTATACCTGCCTTGCTCAATCTTTAGTATGGCCTCTGAATTCTGTAAGTTTTTGGTTGCAATGTCCAAATTCACTTGGGCAACAAGAAATTGGAAAAACATTTGGGTCACTACCCTGCTAATCTGTTCCATTTCTTCTACATATTCCCGCTTACTTTCTTCATACCTAATAGGATCAATTTTTTTGTCCCACTTGTAGCGATTGTAAGCAAATATAGGTTGAGTCAAACGAACATTCACAGGTACCCCATTCCATCTTGTTTGGTTTTCAGCGTCTGAGGACAGAAAGTTATCAAATCTACTCGTTGAACTATTGACTGATAAGGTACCGCCGGTAGGGGCTATAACCTGCCTCAACCCTAACTCAAGATCCGCGAAATTTTGTCGCACTTCTCTGAATTCAATGGTACCATCCGGCTGGGTAACATTAGTGAAGGATTGAGAGTAACGCGGGAGTGTCCCTTCCAAACGCAATTGAGGATTATAATCAGCTTGAAATAATCTATAAATCCAATAATTATTTTCCCTTCTGGTATCCGCATTTAGGGCTGCGGGGGATTGGTTTTTAGCCCTTTCGATAATTTCTTCAAGTGTATAACTTACCACTTCTTGGGCAGAGGCAGAAAAAGCAATCTGAAAAAGAAGGGCAATTGTAATTGATAAATATTTTTTATTCATAACGTAGAGAAGTTATAGGGTCTTGACTTGCAGCGCGCTTTGCCGGAGTGATCCCAAAAACCAATCCAACAGTGGCTGCTACACCAAAAGACAAAACGATGGAACTTAAAGTAATCACTGTAGGGAAATCTGCGAAAGTGGATACAAGGTGTGCCAAAACCACACCTAATATAACACCTAACAGTCCTCCACTTACGCTGATCATAATTGACTCGAACAGAAATTGATTTACAATATCGTTCTTTTTTGCTCCCAACGAAAGTCTTAGGCCAATTTCTTTTATTCTTTCCATCACAGAAGCCAACATGATGTTCATTATCCCTATTCCTCCCACTAGTAGAGAGATACCTGCGATTGCTCCAAGTACTATATTAAAAATATTCTGAGTTCTTTGCTGCTGTTTGAGTAATAGCTCAGGGATGGTGATCTCAAAATCAACCACATTAAAATGTCTCCTTTCCAGCATTTTTGCTAAAACCTCTGCTGTAGGATTAAGGAGCTCACTTTCTGAAACTTGAATAACCAATTTATCAATTTGGTGATAATTGCCGGAGCTGTTACTATTGGAATCATTTAACCTGGATTCAGTGACCAGATCTCTGTTTCGATATCGGATCAACATGGTTTGAATAGGAATATAAACATCCATATTGAAATCCCTTATCCCTAATTTGGAGATACTGGATTCAGAAACAAGTCGCTCTTCCAAGATTCCGATTACCTCCAACCATTGGCTTCCGCTTTTTATTCGTTTGCCTATGGGATTTTCATTGGGGAAAAATCTGGCTGCCACATTTCTGCCAATGATACAAACAGGGTTTCCTTCAACAAGATTCTTCTTACTGAACATGCGACCCTCTCTTAATTGAAAATCCAACACATCGAAATAAGCAACATCCACCCCCACTAACTTCGCAGAACGGCGAATGCCACTTTTTACAATATAAGTATCCATGACAATTTCAGGGCTAATGCGATTGATTCCCGGAATAACGTTTTGAATGGCTTGTACATCCTCCAACTTCAGCCCTGGAGAAAATTTACTTTTCTCGCGCTCCATTCCGCTATCTTGATCTACCTGCTCTTCAATCTGCTCAACAATAGGTTCGACTACAATATTATTTACCCCAACAAGCTTGATTTGCTCCATAATTTCCTGCTGGGCTCCGGTTCCAATCGCCAGCATGGCTATTACCGCTGCCACACCAAAAATAATTCCCAAAGCAGTCAATAATGACCGAACCTTATTGGCCAATACAGCCTCGAAAGCAATGTAGAAATTTGCTAATAACCTTTCATTGAACATAAATCTTGGTTGGTTTTTTAAGGAGATTGTTAAAATTTAAAAAATCCAGTTTAGTAAGTATCTGTCACTGTAGCCAATGGCTCTTCCTCCTCCTCTTTTTGGTCAAGATTTCTTTTACCATTCAATTCTTCTAGTAAATTTATGGCAATGTTTTCTCCCCAATCAGGGGTATTTAAATAAACATATTGTCCCTGACTCAACCCTTTTTCAATGACTACATCATTGGCATTGGTCATCCCTAACAATACTTCTTGCTTGACTCCATTTCTTAGGTAAACATAATTGATACTATCATTGGCCACATTTACCGCTTCCAATGGTACGTATAGCACATCGTCTAATTTATCTGCAATAATGGTATTGCTAGAGGTCATGGAAGGACGCAGCAACGGGTCGCTTTCGTTAATTTCTATGATTACCTCAAAAACTTTAGCATCAGAGTTTGGTCTTTGCTGCCCTACATTGGCCACTTTTTTCACCTCGCCTGTGTATTTCTTATCCGGAAATGCATCCATTCCCACTTCAACTTGTTGGTTTACCTTAACCCTTCTGATGTCCACCTCATTGATATAGGTAATGCTTTGCATGGTGGTTAGGTCCGGTAAAGTAGCTACAACAGGATTCCAAGAGTTGATTTGGGAGCCTTCTTTCACCTTTGAGCCCCTATAATCCACATAAATCACCATGCCATCCTGAGGAGCTGTTACTACAAATTTATCCAAAACTTCCACCATTTGCTTCACCTCCAACTCATCCTCTCTGAGTTTGGCTGCAATTTCCATCATGCGGGCTTTTTCTTGAAGGGTTTTAATTCTATACCTTTCTTTGGCTTGATCCAGCTCTCTTTTGGCTTTTTCTACATTGTACTCATTCTGTTTGATAATGGCAGGTGGTTCAAACTGTGATTGCTCTAAAATCAATTCTTGTTCCTGAACAATGTATTGCTGATTTAGAATATTGTCTCGTTCTACACGTAAATTCAAAGAGGTATCCAACTGAACTTGTTCATATTGTGCTTTTGTTTGTTCTAAGTCCAATCTTCTATCTTCTAAACGGCCGAACAATTCAGTTTTATCTATAGAACAAATAAAATCTCCTTTTTGTACTACCGTTCCTTCATCCACCATTTTGTCAATGGTAAAGCTTCCAATTCGAAATCTCCTTGCCTCAGCCGGACCAAATACCTGAACAGAACGAAGTGCTTCTAATTCTCCGGAAGTAGTGATCTCTACACGAAATTCCCCTTCATCAACGGTTGCCAAAATATTATTTTCTACTCCGGTACTTCCTGAAGCAAAGAAAAAATACAAGGCTCCGATGACCAATATGCTTCCAAGAGCGACGTATATTAGATTCCTTTTCATATTGATTGTGTTAAATACATTCAAATTTAGCCATTGTGAAACCTAAAACATCTCCACATAGCATTTTATATAGCCACTAGAATAATAATTTAAGTGTTCAGTTAACATTTAAATTTAAGTAAAAAGCTTCCAACTGGTTAAATAATCATTTTCGCCTAAGGAAGTGCCATTTCCAAGCTACCTTATATATTTGCAATATGAAATCAATGATTAGTTGGACAATACGCCATATTCCTAGAAAATATTTACAACTCTTTAGCCATTTCTTTCTAAAGATCGCTGCAGTGATTTATAAAGGATCAACTGTAACCTGCAATATCTGTCAAAAAGGATTTCGCAAATTTTTACCCTATGGAAGAAAAGCTAGAGAAAATGCACTGTGTCCCAACTGCTTGGGTTTAGAAAGACATCGGCTGATGTGGCTTTTTTTACAGAAGGAAACTGACTTTTTTACAGCCCCACAAAGCGTCTTACATGTAGCGCCAGAGTTGTGTTTTCTTGGTCGCTTTAAAAAATTGAAAAACCTGGAATATATTACCGGCGATATAGAATCACCTTTGGCGGATGTAAAAATGGACATTCATCAAATCCCCTTTGAAGACAATTCATTCGACGTTGTTTTTTGCAACCATGTTATGGAACATGTAGAGGATGACATAAAAGCTTGTACCGAAATCAATCGAGTTCTGAAGCCCAATGGTTGGGGAATTATCCAATCGCCGGTATACGAACAAGAAGTGACGCTGGAAGACGAAAGCATTACAGATCCGAAAGAAAGGGAACGGGTGTTTGGTCAAAGTGATCATGTCCGAAAATACGGTAAAGATTATGCCAAAAGGTTGAGTCAATCTGGTTTAATGGTATCTGAAAACAACTTTGTTAAGCAGTTGCCGAAAGAAATAATAAAAAAATATGCCCTTCCTGAAAAAGAAATAATTTTCTATTGTCAGAAAGGGCAATAAATTGAAATTATTTACTTTAGGTCAAGGCATTACCCCAACTTCTGGAGCAATATATCTACAATCCTTTTAGCCGTTTTGCCATCCCATAAATGAGGGATTTGCCCTTTCTTCCAATTCCCGGAAAACAATTTCTCCATGGAAGGCTTTATGGCTTTTGGATCAGTTCCAAGCAATTCATTGGTTCCTTCTGTGATGGTTTCAGGGCGCTCCGTATTGTCTCTCAAGGTCATACAAGGAACACCCATAACTGTGGTTTCTTCAGTGATCCCCCCTGAATCGGTAACCACCGCCTTTGCACTTTCAACAAGGAAGTTAAACTCCAAGTACCCCAGAGGATCAATCATATGCAGTCTTTCATGAGATATACCCAGGTTTTGTAGCATTTTCTTGGTTCTGGGATGAACAGGAAAAATTAATGGCAAGCCACCTGAATGGTCTATAATTTCTTGAATCAATTCTTTCAGTTTTTCTTCCTGGTCAACATTGGCAGGCCTATGCAAAGTCATTACTATGTATTTTCCCTTTTCCAAGCCGATTTTATCCCATACTTCCGGCTTCTGAAATCTAGGTCTATGCTTTAATAAAGTATCAATCATGGTATTGCCCACATAAAAGATTCGCTCTTCCTCAACACCAGCTTTCCTTAAGCTTTCATTGGCCACTTCTGAAGTAGTGAAAAAATAATTCGTGATACTATCCGTAACCATACGGTTAATCTCTTCGGGCATGGACCAATCACCGGACCTTATCCCTGCCTCCACATGAGCCACTTTTACATGAAGTTTTTGGGCTGTAATGGTGCAGGCCATTGTAGATGTCACATCTCCCACCACCAGACAAAGGTTAGGTTTATTTCCTTCCATCAGCAATTTCTCATAGCCAATCATAATGGCTGCTGTTTGCTCAGCCTGAGTTCCCCCACCTGCGCCAAGATTGACATCCGGTTCAGGAATCCCCAACTGTTCAAAAAAACTTCCGGACATGTTTTTGTCGTAATGTTGCCCAGTATGGATCAGTCTAAAGTTTATTGCTTTTCCTTCTCCTGCAGCTGCGTTTATCGCATCTATTATGGGAGAAATTTTCATAAAATTAGGGCGAGCCCCTGCAATCAAGTCTACGCTTATCATATTTCAAAAATTAAATTTATCAAGTTTACCAAATAAATATGAAAAAAAGAGAAATTGACCCCTTAAATATTTCGAATAATATAAATAAAACAATTTAAAAAAAGTAAAACTTTTAATTAAATCTCCATTTTTTCAGCTCATTCAAATTTTATATAAATTGTTTTACCCTACAAAGGACGACAATAGAAAAACTTCCTCCAAAAAAAAGAATGAGTAGACAATTAATTATCACCTAATAAACACCCATTCATCGGAGCT
>NZ_CAXBOC010000280.1:0-7378 GCF_963976465.1 uncultured Cyclobacterium sp.
TTGGCTTTATGGGATGGGTCAAACTGTATTCCTTCAACATGCTTGGATACACTTTTTTAACTTCCTTCCATACTTCCACTCCATTTGCGGTCAGCCAGGCATCCTCATGAAACCAATTTGAGGAATTTATAGTGGCATCCCCATCCGGGTGATAGGTAAAAAAAACTTTTTTCCAGGCTGGATTTGGTTCATTCCATTTTGCAGATTCACCGGTAACTCCATACACTATTCCTTCAGCCATGGCTCTAAAAATAGGTCGAGAATCAATGCTTTTTCCATCTTCCTTATACAAGGCTTTTGCATCACCACCCAAAACCCAAAGAATATGGGGTTCATTTTGGTACCTCTTGCCGAGAAATGAACCGTAGTCTTTGGCTTCCTTCGCCGTAAATTCGGTATGCGCCCCACCAAATTGACTTGAAATATATGCCCTGCCCCAATTCGGAAGTAGGGCCAGGTACATGTTCCGTTTCTTTACAGCCTGAATAATGTAATCCGCATGGTCCCAATAATCATTGGGAGTTTCAGTGCTTCCACCTGATACAATCAAGGGTTCGGATGTATTTGGCGCATCCTCACCACCTGTAAATGGCCTGTGACCATAGGCATTGGCAGCATTGTGTGGACCACTATCGATTCCTCCTCCATGGGGGTACCAAAAGGCTACGGTCTGTATGACATTGAAGCCGGTTTTCTGTCTATGGTCAAGGTACATGTCTACTTCCTCTCTGGTAAGTTGCTGAAACAAGCCCCAGCCCGTATCGGCAATCCATAAAAAGGGAGTGCCATCTTCATGGGCGATATAGTGTCCATTTGATGCTACCTCAAGTTGACCGTGGGAATCCCAAGGGGCCTGCGCAAAAACATTGACTGAAATCAACAGTAAAAAGAAGGTATAGCCTAAATGTTTGATCGGGATCATTACTTTTGGGTTTAAGTGGAATAAATGACAAAGTATTGAAAAGACCGACCCTTTAGCAATAGCTAATTTTAGGCACGGTCTAAAGAGTATCATTTTACAGTGATGATTATCCTTCGGTACCTAGTTAATTTTGGTGTTCCGATATCACTTACTTCACAGATAATATGGATGGTTTGCCCTTTTGAAGCATTTTCAGGTACAATAAAAGTAGCCTTTTCACTTTCAGAATTTCTAATAGCAATACTTTCAGGATAAGTGCTTGCCTCTTGGTGTTTCCACCATTTAAAGTTCAATTGATCTTTATCGGGATCCGTTGATAGGGAAGCATCAAGCTTGACTTTTGCACCTGGTTTTTTACTAAGGTTCGCTTTATGGCGGAGTATTACTTTAGGTTCATGGTTGGCCTCTTCAAAAGATTTTACAGCCCAATCAGCCCTAGCTGCAAAATCATTTTGAAAGGCGTCTGACCAACGCCACATGGGTTTGAAATATTCACGCCGTTGTGCAGGTGTAGTTTTGCTTCCATCGCGTAAACTTTGTCTGCCCCAAGCATTGCTACCATACCACCTCCCTTCCGGGTATTGATAATCTGGTACAGGTACAGGATCAAGCCAAGTGTTTTCACGTACTTTGACATACCTTCCGCCCCAGCCACCATTTCCAGGTGATTCCAAGCTTCTTAATCCTGTGGGGATGATGTGCAGAAAGGCAGGGGAGTCACCCTCAGAACGGAAATCGCCATTTTCCATGGCTGGATAAAGGGCTGCCAATGCACCGTGGTTTTCAAGAATATTGGCTTTCATCCATGGCCCTTCAAAATAGGGCAGCATTTCTTTGGGCTGGACCTGAGCCCATCGGTAAGCAATGGCTTCAAACTGATCAGAGATGATGGTTGGGATGTTGTATTTTCCCCATTTTGGTCGAATGTATTCCTGAAAAGTAACATCCTGTTCCCATATCAGGTAAAGGCGAATTTTATTGGCTACATATTCCATTTTTTCAGGGTGATTTTCCTCGATGGTTTTCAAGGCCCTGGCAATAGTATTTGTCCCTCCCCAAGCTTGAATCCAAATAGGTCGGTCATCTGTTTCATCCAATAGCACCTTAACAATATGGCTTGAGCCTGCTGTTACTTCGATCATCTCACCTTCAGTTTTCACATTTCCCAATAGTGTGCGTTCCCTTAGAAAATCTGCTGTGGGAAATGCAGGATCGTGTTTTACCAGATTTGGATAATCCTTTTCATAAGCATCCAAATAAGGATTAATCCAATCATCTCCGGGCCAATTATGATCCTGAGCGTGATATTGCGAACTAGAGGTAATGATTCCTTCCACATCCCATTCGTTGACGTAATAAAGAAAGCGAACAATAGAGCACTGATCGTCTATTTCTCCATCGCTGGTGACGATAACCCTTGTTTTTTCCCCTGCCTTATTTTGAGCGATTAGGTTGCTGAAGCCTAAAGCAAGCAGTGCCGTTATTGCCAGTTGTATTTTGAGTTTGTTTTTCATGGTATGTTTTCTTTGTGGAGGTGAAATTTATCCAATCACGTTTTTCCATCCTTTATAGGCCTGTTTTGCTTTGTTCCTGCCATCTCCCGCCAAGGTGCTGTTGGCAGTCTGGTTAAATCCCTGGAGTTGCTCCAGACTTTCGTATATTTTTGATTGAAGTCCAGCCAAATAGGCAGCTCCTAAAGCGGAAACATCTGCAATGGCTATATTGGTGACTTTCCTTTCAAGCAGGTCTGCTAAGAATTGCAATACAAATTTATTTGCGGTAATCCCTCCGTCAATCTTGAGTTTAGAAAGTGGGGTGCCTGAATCTGCTTCCATGGCTGATATCACATCTTTTATTTGATAGGGAACAGACTCTACCGCTGCCCTTACCACATGATTTTTGGTGGAGTCAAATGAAAGCCCTTCAATGGACGCTTTCCGCTTCATGTCCCAATGTGGTGCTCCTAATCCGGAGAAAGCAGGCACGATGTATACGCCACCATTGTCTGACAAGGAATAGCATATTTCCTCTAAGTCTGCAGCATTTTCAAACAAACCAAGTTGGTTTTTAACCCATTCAATTGTGGCACCGGCTGAGACGATGATTCCTTCCAGTGCATAATCCACCCGATCTTCAGTGCTCCAGCAAATGGTGGTCACCATGCCATGCTGAGAAGTTTTTGGTTTACTTCCTATATTCATTAAAATAGAACTCCCGGTGCCGAGGGTTGCTTTTGCACTTCCTTGATCAAAACATCCTTCACCAAAAGCTGCGGCATGGGAATCCCCAATCATGGCCGAAATACTAACAGAATGACCTATTAATCCTTCAAAATTGGTGTCACCAAAATGAAAGGAAGAAGGTTTTACCTTTGGTAAATTAAGCTTTGATAAACCGAAATCCTCCAATAACTCTTTGTCCCAGCAAAGCTTGTTTAAATTAAAAAACAAGGTTCTAGAAGCATTGGTATAATCGGTCAAATAGGACTGCCCCTTGGTTAATTTATAAAGCAACCAGGTATCAATGGTGCCAAATAAAGCCTCTCCATTGTCTATTGCCTGTTTGATTTTAGGCTCGTTTTCATACAGCCAGATCACCTTTGTGCCAGAGAAATAGGGGTCAATGATTAATCCTGTTTTTTGATTGATTTTGGGTGCGATCCCTTCGCTTTTCAATCGTTCACAGACAGGGACAGATCGTTTACATTGCCAAACTAAAGCATTGTAAAGTGCTTCACCTGCTTTGTTCCACAGGACAAAAGTTTCGCGTTGATTGGAAATGCCGCAGGCTTTGATTTTGCTTAAATCACCGTTTTTAGCCCTAAATCCTTCCAGGCATTTGCCTAATGAGCTCAATATGTTTTGATAGATTGCTTCAGGCTCCTGCTCTACCCGGTTACCATCAAGATAGTGGGTCTTTAGTGGTGCGGTCTCCTTGTGCAAAGCTTTACCTTCTTCATTAAAAATGATGGTTTTGGTACTGCTTGTTCCTTGATCTATGGCTAATATATAAGACATTTTTATTTTCGTAATGCGTTGTTGTTATGGCTGAAGCAACGCTGGTTTATTCACTTTTCTGGTTGGACTTGTCAATGATTACCGCAAGGAGAATGACCAACCCTTTAATTACTTGTTGCCAAAATGGGGAAACACTCATAAGGATCAGCCCATTATTTAGGACTCCGATAATGATGGCACCCAACACAGTTCCCAGGATTGTTCCCCGCCCACCGGATAAAGATGTGCCTCCAATCACCACTGCAGCGATGGCATCCAACTCATAACTGAAGCCGGCATTGGGTTGAGCAGAATCCAGACGTGCTGTCACCAAAATTCCACCTACTGCAGCAAGTATGCCGGCAAGCGCATATACTCCTATTTTAACTTTTGCTATGGGTATTCCGGAGAGGAGTGAGGCATTTTCATTGCCACCTATGGCATAGATGTACCTGCCAAACCGGGTTTTTCCAGTTAGAACTATCGCTGTGACGACCACAATTCCTGAAATCCAAACCGGCATGGGGATGCCCAAAAACCAACCTGTGCCTAAAAAACCAAAGGTCTCGCCCAAACCCGAAATCGGATGCCCCTTGGTCCAAAGCATGGTGAAACCACGTGCCATTGTAAGCATGGCCAGGGTAGCCACAAAGGGGGGTACTTTAAATTTGGTAATGGCATAGC
Organism: uncultured Cyclobacterium sp.; assembly: GCF_963976465.1. Lineage (NCBI taxonomy): Bacteria > Pseudomonadati > Bacteroidota > Cytophagia > Cytophagales > Cyclobacteriaceae > Cyclobacterium > uncultured Cyclobacterium sp. Next base: position 4,603 of record NZ_CAXBOC010000280.1, read on the forward strand.
CATTGATAAACCCTAAGCCACCCCCAACAAATAGACCGGCAAGTACAGCTCCTAAAACAGTAAAGCCTATGAATAAATTGATAGCAGGAATGCTAATTCCATTGCTAAGCAGGCCAGCAGTAACAGCCCCGCAAAAGGCCAGAATAGAACCTACAGAAAGATCAATTCCAGCAGTTAAAATTACCAGGGTCATGCCCACTGAAATGCAAACGTTTACCGAAATCTGCCGCATGACGTTCCAGAAATTGTCTGTAGTCATAAAGTTGTCTGTCATCAAAGCCAGGCACAGGCATAAAATAAACAAGGCAATGAGGGACTGAAACTGAGCGATATTTAATTTTTTCTTTATAGAGATCATTGGGTCAGATTTTCCGGTATGCAGGCATTCATAACATTGTTTTCAGTAGCATCTCCACTCGAGAATTGAGCAGAAATCTCCCCTTCAGCCATCACTAGTATCCTGTCAGAAATAGCTAGAATTTCCGGGATTTCTGAAGAGACAACGAGAATGGAGATGCCCGATTGGCTCAACCGGGATATCAATTCATAGATTTCATTTTTAGCATTGATATCAATGCCTCGGGTAGGCTCATCCAGCATAAGGACTTTGGGAGACCGGGCAATCCATTTGCAGAGAATTACCTTTTGTTGGTTTCCACCACTTAGGTTCTTAATAAGTTGTCCTTCATTGTGAACTTTTATCTTTAGTGAGGCTACATATTTGTCATAAAGTTTTGTTTGCAAGGCACGATTGAGGAACCCATAGCTGCTTACCTGCTCCAGAACGGAAAGGCTTAGGTTTCTGCCTACAGACATATTGGGTACAATCCCGTTTTTTTTTCTGTCTTCCGGCACCAGTGCCATACCTGCTTCAATGGCCATCACCGGGTTTTTGAAAAGCATTTCTTTTCCTTCCAGTTCGATACTTCCGGTCATTCTGCGGTAGTGGAGGCCAAACATGCTTTCGCAAAGTTCTGTCCTTCCGGCACCCATCAAACCATATATTCCCAATACTTCCCCTTTGTGCAAGTCAAAATGAATATTGTTAAGCAAAGGTCGGCTGGGATTGCCTGGGTTTGTTAATTGCAGGTTTTTGACTTGTAAGACTTTTTCTTCAGAGGACTTTTTTCTGGATTTTTTAATGATATTTACTGAGCGGCCAGCCATCATATTGATCAGCATGGGGCGGGAAATGGCTGAAATCTCGCCTTGTCCAACGACTTTTCCATCTCGCAAAACAACAAAATTGTCAGCCAAGGCAAACAACTCCTCCAGCTTATGCGATATGTAGACTATGGCTTTTCCTTCAGCTTTTAACTTGTTAATTATTTCAAAGAGTAAAGCTGTTTCACTTTCCCCTATTGCGGAGGTAGGTTCATCCATAAATACTACTGATGATTCAGTCAAAAGTGCCTTGGCAATTTCTACGATTTGTTGTTGGCCTACTCTCAGGGAGCTTACCATAGCGGTTGGTTCTACTTCCAGTTTTAGCCTTTCCAGAAGTTCTTTGGTTTTGTGGATCATTTTATCACGATCCAAAAATCCAAAAGTATTGACCAGTTCTCTTCCCAGAAAAATATTTTGGGCTACAGTGAGGTAGGGGATAAGGTTTAATTCCTGATGGATAATGGATATGCCCATATCCTGGGCATCTTTCGGTCTGGAGAATTTGATTTCCTGACCTTTAAATAATAGCTCACCTTCGTAATCGGTGTGAATTCCCGACATGACCTTCAATAAAGTGGATTTTCCAGCACCATTTTCACCAATTAAGGCGGTGACTTTCCCTCCCTCGAGGCGCAAATCCACTTGGCTGAGAGCGGTCACCCCGGAGAACTTCTTGGTTATTTGTCGGACTTCAAGTAGCGCTGTCATGCTATTCTGTTATTTGAAGAGTAATGGGAATCACCTCAATCCGGCTAAGTTTTAGGTGCGCTTTATTGAGCTCAATCGCCCCCTCAAACCTTACCTTATCTCCTATTTTTACTTTAGACCTGAATTCCGGGATAAGCTCCTTTCGAATTTTTTCATTGATTGATTCAGAGATGCTGTTGAAATCAGAGGAGTTGTCATAATCGTTTAACTTGACTAAACCTGAAGCATCTCGGATGGCATTTCCATACACAAATTCCGTTTCCACTTCAATCACATGGCTTCCCACTTGCAGCAGGACATTGTTGTTATTGACGGCTGTAACCAGACCTACTCCTTGGACCCTGAAATAGCCGATATTCCCAATGCCCAGTGCGTACCCATAAGTTTCAAAGGCAGCAACCGTATTTTGCTCCAGGCTATCTATTAAAAGCGCAATGTCTGGTGCATCTTTATAGACCATCCTTAATTCATTGCCCCAAATGCCTTCTACATAGGCTTTTGCATCAAAACTTATTTCATTTCCATCTGCCAGTTTTCTATCCAGTGGCTGAAAATAGACGGAGTTATATCCCAATAGGCCTATGACAAGTATTCCAATACTGTATTTAATTGCTTTCCTGTTCATTTGCTTCCGTAGGCTTGGTAATCCATTACATTTTCCTGGTTGACCATTTCCACCGTTACAGGTACCTTTTGGGCAAAATTCCGCTTTCCATCAAAATAGGATTGAGCGTATTCCGCTGCAGTTCTGGCGATCAATTTGGGAAATTGCATGCCTGTGGCGAGTATTTTCTTGTCTCTGATGGAATTAATAACATCGCTAGCACCATCGAATCCAAAAACCATTACCTGATCTGCTTTACCAGAGGAAACCAGGGCCTGGTAAGCGCCCATGGCCATG
>NZ_CAXBOC010000281.1:0-7360 GCF_963976465.1 uncultured Cyclobacterium sp.
CTTTACCTTTTCAGGCACATTGTCTCGTTCAATAAAACCTACCAGAATGTAAGTGATTGTAGAGCAGATTACCGGCAAACCTATTTCCAGGGCCAGGCTTCCTACCTCTACATTTTTGGTAATAACAAAAGCTACAAGTCCAACCAGAATTGATCCAATAGCGGCTTTTGGACCACAAGATTTGAACCAAGGGATCAAGCCAAACAACATTGGTACTGCAATAGGTCCTACCAAAGCACCAAACCAGCTAATGATTAGCCCCAAAACGCCACCAAATTTATCAAATTGTAGGGCGACGAGGATGGTTCCAAGGGTAAATAGGAAGGTAGTAATCCTTGCCGTCAATAATGAGGTTTTGCCATCTCTGAATTTTTTATTCACGGCAGGTAAAATGTCTCGGGTGATTACTGCGGAAATGGTGTTTATATCAGAAGAAGTCATGGACATGGTATTGGCAAAAAGGGAGGCGATCACTAGCCCTATTAAGCCTACAGGCAGTAACTCCATGGTCAAAATCCCATAAGACTGAGTAGGATCTTCCAAGTCGGGTAGAATCACAGGTGCCGCCCACATTGGAAAGAACAATATCAATGGCCAAATAATATATAGGATACCGGATAATCTTGCCGCTTTAGTAGCTTCTTGTTCCGAAGGGGAAGAGATGTATCTGGTAGCCAAATTCCACTGCCCACCATTGTAAGAGAGGAAATTGATAAACAGGAACAATAGTGCAAAACCAATGGTATATGGTTCATTGAAAGGATCTCCATTACCTTCCGGTAACTGGTCCCACACAGTAAACACACTTTCAATGCCTCCTAATTTCTCAATCACCACATAAAACATGACTAGACCTGCGATGATCTGCACAATAAACTGAGCAAAATCGGTAATAATTACTGCCCACAAACCTCCAAAGGTAATGTAAAGCAAAGATATACCTCCGGAGATCAAAATTCCATAGGTAAGTGATATCCCGGTAAATACATTCAATAAAATAGCTATTGCTGCCCATTTGGCACCTATATCAAATAATTTGAGGATGACCCCACTCCATGCCATTAATTGCTGGGTAGCGAGGTTATAACGTGTAGCAAGAAATTCTAAGGGAGACTGAATTTTGAATCGTTTTCTTAGGCGTACCCAGAATACCGGAAATATTTTAGCGGAAATAACAACAGACAAACCAATGCCTAATGCCCACCATATATATAAAGAAAATCCGTGAGTATAAGCCAAGCCGGCATAGGCCACAAAAACAGCTCCACTGTAACCTGATACGTGGTGAGATATCCCCGAAAGCCACCATGGGAGTTTCCCACCGGCAACGAAATAATCCTCAGCATCGTTGTTCCTAAAATAGGACCATACGCCAATGAGCAACATCAATAAAAAGAATAGCCCGATTACGATCAGGTCAATGGTACTTAATTCCATGTAAGAAAATTTTGGTGATTGATTGGAATAAGGCCAAACCATATGGGTTTGGCCTTATTATTTATATAAAGTGAAAGTTTTAAACAGTTGGCTCCCAACCCGGTTCGTACTCTCTCTTCCAAAGTTCCATCGCTTTAGGATCGTATTTAATATTTCCATTAGAGGAATCAACGTGCAAGGTCCTTCCAATTCTTTGAGAGATATTACCTAATTGTAACAATAATGTACTCTGGTGAGCACCTACAATTTCAGACCTAACTTCAATACCATTGGTAATGCCATCAAAGAAGTTTTGGATATGCAAAGCATCCAAAGCTTGTGCAGGATTAGACCTGTTGGTAGGATCAATGACCATGTCGTTTGTCACCTCTTTTACCAATTCATTTTTAAGGTTGAAAATTTTATAGGAATTGCCCCCTTCAATCAAAAGACTTCCATCTTCACCATAAAACAATGTACCTACGCTACCTTTTTCGATTTGCTTTCCATTACAACTCCTACCTTCCCAGGTGATCATGGATTTATTGTCAAATTCCATATTGATAATTTGCGTATCCGGCGTTTGCCAGTCGTCATCATACCTATACCTTCCACCAGAAGAGTTCACTTTATTTGGATAATCCACCTGTAAACCCCAGCGAGCCAAATCCACCATATGGGTACCATTGTTTAGTGCTTCGCCAGTTCCCCAGTTCCAAAACCAGTGCCAGTTATAGTGAATTAAATTGTCTCTGTAAGCTTCTCTTGGAGCCGGTCCTTGCCATAATTCGTAGTCCAACCATTCCGGAACAGGAACTTGCTTACCGTTACCGATGGGCGATCTGTTGTTTGCGTACCAAGTTTTTGCCATATAAGGCCTTCCGATAACCCCGTTGTGAAGCTCCTCAATGCCTTTGATTACATTAGGCCAAGAACGTCTCTGGTTACCCACCTGAACAACTTTATTGTATTTCTTTTGTGCCTGCATCAGCAATTCACCTTCGTGAGGGTTGTGAGCACAAGGTTTTTCGACATAAACATGTTTGCCTGCTTTTAAGCCCAAAATTGCTGCTGGCGCATGCCAGTGATCCGGAGCTGTAACGATCAAAGCATCAACATCTTTGTCTTCAAGCACTTTTCTTACGTCTTTTTCAATTTTTGGTCTTCTGCCTTGAATCTCATTGACTGATCCTGCGAATTTTTCTGCAGCTCTAATATCCACATCGCAGCTATAGATTACATCACACTGCTTCTGGCTGGCAAAGTTTGTCCCAACAGCATGTCCCCTGCTGACAACGCCCATACTTGCTGCATTGATCCGATCATTGGCGCCAATAATCTTACCATAACTCTTTGCTGACATCCCGGGTAGCATTCCGCCTACCGTAGCGAAGGTTGCGCCAGCGATTGCCTTCTTCACAAAGGTTCTTCTACTATTTTTCATATTATAACTTATTTAAATTTTTATTTTTAATGCCTCTCTTTTACCTTTTGCCAAAACAGCTTCCAAAGAAACAGCTTGACCGTTCATTTTCTTGCTTTCATCTGCTGCTTGCATAAATGCAAAAATTTCAATCGTTTCTTCATCACTTATGGGCGACTTCCCGCTATCAAAGAATTTAGCTATTTCTACCAATAATGGGCGGTAACCTCCATAGCCTCCCATATCTAAAATACCATTTTCTCCAAAGGCTCTTCCTCCATAGCCACCTTTACCGGACCTGGTGCCTCTAAAGGTTCCTATTTTTCCACCTTCCCAAGTGCCTACTACCACGTCAGCTCCTTCAGTATAGGTTCTTTGAACGGTTTTACAGCCGGCTCCCATCAATCCATAAAGCGTCTCTACACCATGAATCCCATACCAGAACAAATCCGGATGCGTAGCTTCATATTTAGCCGGACTAAATGCATCAGCGCCATATACCTCACCAATCTCTCCATTTCTTACAGCAATAACATTCTCCATGTACCTTAATGAACTACTGGAAAAAACAGGAACATTGTATTTTTTAGCCGCATCAAATATGGCTATGGCATCTGGCAAAGAAGCTGCTATTGGTTTGTCAATAAATACAGTTTTTCCTGATTTAAAAACTTCTAAAGCTTGTTCTAAATGAAGTCTTCCATCATTCGTTTCCAACAAAACAACATCTACTATGTCTAAAAGTGAGGCTATAGAATCCACGATCTCTACACCAAGCTTCTTAACATCTTCTATATAACCCGGTATTCTTTCCACAGAAGTTTTGATATCTTTGCTACCATGTGGATAAGCTGCCACTACCTTATAGCCTCCCAAATCAGGAGCTGCATCAGAAGCGTTAAAAGCCTTAGCAAAGGCAACACTATGTGAAGTATCTAGTCCTATTATACCTACCTTTTTATTCCGTTTAACAGATGTATTGCCAAAGGAAAGGGTGGATGTTGCCAAACCCAGACCAATTCCAGCGAGTGCAGCTTTTCCCATAAATTCTCTTCTTTTAATCGATGTGTCCATAAATTGTATTATAATACTTAATTAATATATTGACTTTTTTTAAGATTTTAAATTCAATTATTAAAATCCAATCAAACAATTTACTAAAATTTTTAAAAAGGTAAGGGGGATTTTACATGAATTGCATATTAGTGGTCAAATAGGCTGATAACCCGAATAGGTATTAAAGGGACAGTCTCATCTAAAAAACTTATTTACAACCACTTAAAACACAAACAATTACCTTTCTATAATCAGAAGAATTTCATGAACGGAACTTGAGAAAACCTAAAATACATAAAAAAACCGGCCATTTAAGTAAAATAGCCGGTGTTCTATAAGTGTGTAATTGATTAATATTTTCAATTCACTTCATTTTTATATGGTGATTATAATATTAGCTCTTTGCTGTTTTGGAGGGTCTAACTTCTATTTTACTAGGTAAAGTTCTGGCATCCAATTTAAATAAGCCCACCACAATTTCTCCAATGTCTTCTTTCTGAATTTTCCAAGCATCTTTTTCATCCACCTGATGGTCATTAAAACCGGTGGCTACAGAGCCCGGCATGATGGTACTAACCCTGATACCCTCATTTCGTAAATCCAACATAACCGCCTGAGTGAAACCAGTTAAACCAAATTTACTGGCATTGTATGCAGCTCCACCGGCAAAAAAGTTAGTACCGGCAAGACTTGAAATGGTTAGGAAAAATCCTTCTGTTGCTTTCAAGGCTTCTACAGAAGCTTTGATTCCATAAAAAACACCTGTTAAGTTGGTGTCAATGGTGTCCTTCCAGTGTTCTACACTCAGATCTTGGATTGGTGCAAAGTGCCCTACCCCTGCATTGGCAATAAAATAATCTAATTTCCCCCATTGATTAACCACTTGGTCAACGGCCTCTTTCTGTGCTTCAAAGTCTTTTACATCCAGCTCCAAGGCCATTATCTCTCCTTTAGATGAGACAGAATCTTTGATTTTTTTTGCTGCTTCTTCTGCTCTTGATAAAGACCTGCTGGTGATGGCAACATTCACACCTTCAGCAATCAAAGCTTGGGCGATACCAAATCCTATTCCTGTATTTCCTCCTGTTATAAAAGCGGTTTTATTTTCTAAACTCATAATATATTAATTTTGATAAAAAAAAAGGCCAATGAACTTCATTGGCCTTGTAACAAAAAATAGTATTACTTGGTTTTATCTTTAGCTTCCGCAATTAAATTTTTTCCTTTGGCTTTGGTTTCTTCTGCAACAGCCGAAATGTTTTTGTTCATATTATCCAGTCTTTCATTTACTCCCTTAACTAAATGGTCGAATTGACTGTTGACTTCTTTCAGGTAACCTTCACCTTTTTTTGAAAGTTTTTTTCTTGTGGTCTTTCCTTTCTCCGGTGCAATCAACAATCCAATTTGAACTCCTATTGCAACTCCTGCCAATGTTCCTAAAATTATTTTCGCTGATTTCATAATGTCTTTTATAATGGTTTAAAATTTAAAAACTCAACATCATTATTTACGATGTTATGACTTACAGTTCACAAGTTTTATACCAAAGTGAGGATTTACCTAAAAAAGATTCATATTTAAATTAAAAATCATTTTCCCCATGTAAAGAAGATGAAAAAAGCCTAAATTCTAAAAATAAAGCAGATTTCTAATTCAAATCCGAATCAATAATTTTATTATTGCATACTATTTTTAATCCAAGCCAAGCATGCAAACCATCCTACTTACTGCTTCAAAGACTCTAGTGGTTTTTTTAACAATACTATTCCTATCGGCCCCGAGTTTTGGCCAGAAAACAGGAATTCACAGCCACAATGACTATCTCCATGACGCACCTTTTTGGGAGGCTTATGCCAATGGAGCCGCATCAATAGAGGCAGATGTAATTTTAGTAGGCAACATCCTTTACGTGGCTCATGAAAAAGAAAGCATCAAAGAAGGTCAAACACTTACTTCGCTTTATTTGGACCCACTACTCAAAGCCAAAAAACTAGGCTTGGGTTCGCAAAAACCTTTACAATTATTGGTTGATATTAAAACAGAGGCCTATAGTACCTTGGAGAAGGTTTTGGAAGTCATCCAACCCTATGAAGAATTATGGGAAGACCATGAAAACCCCTTTGTGAAAATCGTCATATCTGGAAACCGACCCAAGGTAGCTGATTATACCAACTATCCCTTTCCTGTTTTTTTTGATTACCAAAGCTTAACAGAATTAGCTGACCTGCCTTTGGAAAAAATTGAACTCTTCAGCCTAAGTTTCAAAAATTACTCCCGGTGGAATGGCAAAGGAAGACTGGTTGACCAAGATATTGATAAGATAAAAAAAATAGTAAACAAGGTGCATGCTTTAGGCAAACCTTTTCGATTTTGGGCTACACCGGACAGCAAAACTTCTTGGAAGTCCCTGAGTGAATTGGGTATTGACTTTATCAATACAGATAATCCCTATGCAGCCAAGGCTTATTTAAGCAGTCTGGATGAACGGTTTTATCAAACCACCAATCTTAGTGAAATCTACAAACCTACCTTTGAAAAAGACGGGATAAGGGGCCCGGTGGACAATGTTATCCTACTCATAGGCGATGGAAATGGGCTTGCTCAAATTTCTGCAGCCATGTATGGAAACGGTAATGACCTTACCCTTACCCAGCTTAAAAATATAGGTTTACTCAAAACCCAATCCAAAGATGATTTTACAACGGACTCAGCGGCTGCCGGAACAGCCTTAGCTACCGGAAATAAGGTGAAAAATAGAAGTGTGGGAGCCCTTCCGAATGGTAGCCCTGCCACAAATCTTCCAGAAATATTGAAAAACCACGGGTTTGTCACCGGTATAGTGACCACAGACAATTTAACAGGAGCTACACCTGCTGCATTTTATGCCCATAGGACAGAAAGAGACCTAACCAGAGAGATCGCAAGTGACTTGGCCAAAAGCCCTTTGAACTTGTTTATTGGAGGAGAAAAAAATGACTTCAAGAAATTCGAAGCCGACGAAACAATAAATCTTAAAAATGCCGGCTTCGAACTTAGCGGTTCATTGGATGATTTGGCGAAAAGCAAGTCAGAAAAAGTTGGCTTTTTTGCCGCTGAAAATGAATTGCCCAAAGTCATGAATGGTAGAGCAGGTTACCTGAGCACAGCCACCAAAGCCAGCCTACAATTTTTAGCTAGCAAAAACAAGCCTTTTTTCCTTATGGTAGAAGGTGCATTTATTGATTCAGGTGGACATATCAATGACAGTCAGACTGTAATAGAAGAGGGAATAGATTTTGATCAAGCCATTGAGGAAGCACTAAAATTTGCAGATCAGAACGGAAGAACTTTGGTAATTATTACTGCAGATCATGAGACGGGTGGCGTCACCCTTCCCCAAGGCAATATCAAAGACCATAAGGTTGAGCTAGAGTTTACTTCTGAAGACCATACAGCCATTATGGTACCTATTTTTGCATATGGCCC
>NZ_CAXBOC010000282.1:0-7315 GCF_963976465.1 uncultured Cyclobacterium sp.
GGGCTTCGGTCTCGAAAAAGTGCATCATATAACCGGCGGTGTTTACAAAAGCCACAAAATCACCTATGGCAAGTAATTGGGGCAGGGAGATTTTTCGCTTGAGCAACACATCCCTCTCTAAACAATAGGCCCCGTGAAAAATACATCTACAGGTGCATTTGAATCCGCATTATCGGCATACATCACATAGGGATCCAGTAAAAAATCCTCACTGGAACTCATCATCTGACTCATATTCATCTCCAATCCTACCAGCCATTTTCCTTTAGCATGCTGTTTTCTATGCGCTACTTTGGCAATGGTCATTCCTGTCTGATTAAGCAGGGAACGGCCGGGTTCTATTCTGATCTCCAGGCCTAAGGCTTTTAGCAACTCCCTGATTCCAAGTCTAGCACCTCGTTTAAATATTATCATATTTGATGCTATTTCAATCCATTGTCGATTTTATTAAGCAGTGTCTCAAAATCAAGTGAATCGCCATGAATCATGTTTCTTTGCATTTCACTGTAATCGGATTTATAGTTATCCCAATGCTCATGTGGTGGAATAATCCGTAGACTTTGCAAAGTAAGTGTTTCGTAATTTGTTGCTTTCATAGGTGTTAAAACACTCCTATGGGCAACAATACTGTCAAAAAGTTTAGTGTTTTTCAATGCCTCTTTACCAAATTCTGAATCCAGTATTTGTCCAATATCATAGAAATGTCTAGACATTCTCAAATGCCTGACTTTTTCCGTTGGTTTTTCAAATTCTTCGTGCAATAAAATAAGCTTCTCTAAAAATGTCTTTTGAGGATTGGTCGCATGAACCGTAAATTCACTTTCAGCAAAATCTGTTTTAGGATAATGTTCATCAATAAACGACTTGATATTGACCTCTTGATTAGGTTCAATTAAAGACCTAGCGCTAACCTCAATCAAAATCCTTTTTGGGAGATAGGCAATCTCTCCAAATAGCGATTGGTAATTAATAATTATGGTCTCAGGGTCTTGGTCAGACACCTGTGTGTTTTCAACTACAACTTCATATAAACGCTCTTCAACACCGTGCCGGAATAATTGTTTTATGAGCAATTCAGTCAAATCCTGAGAAACGAAAGAATGGCTAACCCTTCTCAATTTTCGAATTTGTCCTTTCGATAATTCTCCCTCAAAACCTAAATATTTTCGGTCCAACCCTAAGTCAATATCTTCTGAAAATCGGTGAATTAAATTGAAAGCTTTACTCAAAGAAGTCCCTCCCTTAAATATCAAATGATTAGTCAAATTAGAGGTAAATAACATTCGTAACATTAGCGTGACCCAAGCATCTTTTTCAACTGCTTGTGGAGGTAGATTTGTTTTTACTCCAATCTGTGTAAACAATTCCGTTTGCACCTTTTTTGGTAATGAAAGCCAGTTCTTCATTTATCTAAAATTTTTTTCTGAACCCACACAGGTGCATCTTTTAGATTTTGATAAACAAGTTCTCGGTCCCCACTTTGGTCGATTATTTTCTGTAAATGATTAAGTTGGTCTTGTGTAACATTCTTTTCACCGATTGATTTCAATGCTTGAATTATCAGGTTGGTTAATTGGTGCTTAATGCTAAGGTTTTTTGGATTTGTCTTTTTGAATTCAATGGTTTGCTTACCCACTTTTATCTTTCTAGCTGTGCCATCAGTTAAGAAAACTACCTTCAAAGGTATTTGTGATGATAAACCTAATAGGTTTAAGGCTGTAGAACCTGTGGCAATAATTCTTGCTTTATCACGCTTGGCAATTGCTTTTGCAATTTGTTCGGCATGTGGGTATATGACGCCCAATTGCTCGTTTTTTTTAGGTAAAAAGTAAATCCCTTTCGCAATTCGTTCAATGTATTCATCTTTTGTTAAGCGTTGCAAAGATTTACGTGTAGCCTCATAATTACCTAAGTTGGTAAAGTCGGAAATAAAAAATACTTCTCCTTTATTAACCTTATTCTCTATTGTTTCTAAATCTACCATAGTCCCAAAAATAGCAAATAAATGGGACAATTTAAAAAAAAATCACCCACCTAAATGTCCCGATTTTTATCAATAAATGGGACATTTTACTGGAAATGGATCAATACTTTTGACTTTGAATACGGATAAAATTTCAATCTTTCAATGTCCCAAAACAGACCTTTCAAACCAATGTTTAACCATGGATTAACAATCCATGTGATTTATCCATTAATAAGCAAACACATTGAAAAAACTTAAATCAAATCATCCGCAGTAAAATCAGCTCCCTCCAACTTATCTTTAGTACTAAAACTTAAATTCTGGGACAGCTCAAAAAGATGGGCTTCGGTCTCGAAAAAGTGCATCATATAACCGGCGGTGTTTACAAAAGCCACAAAATCACCTATGGCAAGTAATTGGGGCAGGGAGATTTTTCGCTTGAGCAACACATCCCTCTCTAAACAATAGGCCCCGTGAAAAATACATCTACAGGTGCATTTGAATCCGCATTATCGGCATACATCACATAGGGATCCAGTAAAAAATCCTCACTGGAACTCATCATCTGACTCATGTTCATCTCCAATCCTACCAAGCATTGTCCTTTGGCATCCTGTTTCCTATGGGCCACTTTGGCAATTGTCATTCCTGTCTGGTTGAGCAGGGAACGACCGGGTTCTATTCGGATTTCCACCTGCATTGCCTTTAGCCTTTGGGCATTGCTTTCTTGGGTTACCGCATCTTTATAGTCCAGCACCTCTTTTAAAAATGTAGTACCATTGACCTTGTTATAATAGGGATAGGTTTTGAGTTTTCCGGTTAATTCCCCATTGATCATTTCATAGCCCAAGCCATGCCCATTGAAGGTTATCGGATTCCTATGGTTCTTCACCCCTTCCTGCAAGGCCTTATCAAAGGCTTTCCATTGCTCCTCACTTTCCAGGTAGTTCATCAATATCCCTCCCCCCATATCTATAAAAGCAATGGGGAAGCCCGACGGTTTGAGTCGCTTGGCCAAGGTTAAACAATCAGTCAAAGCTTTGCCACGCTGAAGGGTAGAATAGCCGTCCAGGTGAAAGTGAAAACCCTGAATAGAGAGGTTTTTAAAACGCCCTTTTTCCCCGAAATTTTCCAGAATAAAGGCCTCCACAGCAGCTATATCAAAGCCAAAACGACTGTAAAGCTTTTTCCCTTCTACCGTAAAACCACTTATGCGAATGCCTACAATGGCCTTTTTATTCAGTTCCTCTGCTATGCTTTGGGCTTGCTTACATTCATCCTCATTGTCCAGGACAATCGGCACTTGGGCTTGTATGGCCAAGGCATACTGTTCCTTGGTTTTAATGGCAGAAGTAAGTACCAGGTTTTTCCCGGTTCCACCCAGCGCGAGGGATTGTTCCAATTCCTTTAAGCTAGCTGTGTCCACACCTATGCCTACCTCCAAAGCCTGTTTTACTAGAGATTTGGATTTATTGGCCTTGCGTGCATAGTAGATTTGATGCTTTAATTCATAGCTTTCAAAAAGCTTTTTAAAGGAAGCAATATTATCGGAAAAGGAGGGCAGATGGTGCAGGTTGATGGGAGAACCATGCTTTTCAATCAGTTCCTTGATGATTTTCTGGTCTTCAAATATGCGGTGCATCCAAGGGGAAGTAATGGGCGTCAGGCCTGCATTCGGATTACCTTTGGTATAGTTAAGATTCATTTTCAATACAATTTTTTTCTATTTCTTTAAGCGCAATAAATTGGGCAACATCTTTTGCCCATTGGGAAGCCAAGTTATTTCGTTTTCTAGACAAGGTATCATTGTCCAAACACAGCCCTTCAGTAGGCGTGCCATAAAGGGCAATCCCTTCATTCACTTTTCCATCTGCTTCAATCAATCGCCCTTGGCTATCCATATCCATGCAACCGGGTGTATAAGTGCCCCCACTAGAATTTTGGAATCTTCTACCGATGCCTTTTTGCAAGATGGAACGGTAAAGGAGACTTGGCTTGTCATTGCCATTATTTCTGGGAATCCGAGCATTGATCAGGTAGTCGATGACTTGCTCTTTCTGACCACCTACCTTCAATACACCATAGTTCTCACCAGATCCATCAATTTTAAAAATGGCCCCTTTCACAAAACCGAAATCCACTATACCTGCATTGGCAAGTGCCAGCATTTTTTTTAGGTTCTTTACCGGAGGACCATAAGCGATACGGTTAAAAAGACCAAAATAATTGTTGTCAAACAATTGATGGGAAGCAGCATCCAGCCCGCCAAAACTGTAGACTTCATTGAATATTGCACTTATCCTTCGCCAAGTAGCAAAAGCTGCATTTAAAGGGCTTTCCTCGGGCCCTTTTTCGGCTTCCACAAGTAACTTTTCAATATAGTCTGCAACTTTTCCATGGGTCAATTGGGCTTGGTCGGTAAAGGGATCCAATAATTTTTCCCAATTAAACCTTTTGGCTTCAGGATAGTAGTGGTGAAAAACTTCAATCTGCTCCTGAATACCTTCAAATTTTGGAAGCACCAGCAACCTCCATCGGTAATGCTTAAAAAGCACCCGGTAATAACTTACCGTACATTCTTTGATAATCAAGGGAAGGATGGCCTTATCGAAGGAAACAGGCTTGGAGTCCTTAAGAGCTGCCATTCGGTCTGCCGTAAAAAAAACAAGTGGCTGCTTAATTTCGGTATGGCCTGTACGCGACATCATGGGAAGACCTGTTCTGGAATAGATATAAATTTTACCGGGCTCCTTTCCTGATTGCTTATAGGTCATTTTACCCGATTTATTCACCGAAAACTCCCCACCTCTTCCTTCGGTAAGGGCTAATAGGGCATCAATACATGTGAGACCAAATCCTTTTATCGCCACCTTTGCACCGGATTCAATATGTCCTAAAGCCCGCTGAGTAGGGTAAACAAAATCTATATAGTGATTGGAAAGGTTTTCTTCCAGAAAGCCGGCTCCACATCCTAAATGTCCGGTAGTCAAAATAATTTTATCAAATTCCGGATAGGCATTTTGTTTATTCCCTTCGGAAAAAAGTCGGTATTTTTTTCCTGTCCTTTCAATATCCGTAACCGTTCGTACATGTTTTACCAGCTCAATATTATCAGGCAAATGACTACATAGACGAGTAAAACTTTCCATCAAATAAGTACCTACCCTCGCTCGGGGCGCAAAGGCTTCAGCTTTTGCCTCACTTGAATAGGCAGGTTGGCCCCGCAGCCAGCTTACAAAGTCCTGTGTATTTTCAAGAATGGCCACCGGTACCTCATCTGTCCAGCAATTGATATTGCTATTTGCATAATTCATCAGCAGATATGATGGCTGATCAGGACGGTAAACATTACCCGCTGCAAAGAATTCATTTTGATTGAACAGATGTATTGCGATCGGTTTTTTGACTTTGCGAGCTTTCAACTGCGCCACCAAGCGTTCAAAAGCATAGAACCCCTTGGGTCCGAAGCCCACGATGGCTATATTAGAAGCTGCTTGCTCCTCCGCTTGCACTGCCTTTACCATCCAATGGAAGAATTTAATTTCATTTTCCTTTTCGGGAAATGCTCCGCTATCCAATCCATATTATAAATGGTATCGAGGTAACGCTCTCCCCTGTCTGCCAAAAGAAACACACAATTGCTGTCTTTGGGGATGTATTTGATGTATCTGTTGATGGCAGCAATTACTCCCCCCGTAGAACCTCCACAAAGCACCCCTTCTTTTTTAAGCAAAGACCAGCAGCCTTCTACACAATCCAGGTCACTTACCTTTATATGTCCTTCAAATTTTTTCTTATCAATAAACTGTGACTGCACTCCTGCACCATGTCCAGGTATCAATCTTGGTGCTGCTTTACCTCCAAACAAGACACTTCCAATGGCATCCACCGCTATTATTTTGGTAGAAGGATTATTCTCTGCAATATAATTGGCATAGCCCATCAAAGTCCCACAGGTACTGGTGGAAACAAAAAGATAATCCACAGCTCCACCCAAGTCTCTCAATATTTCCTCAATGGTTTTATGGTGTGCCAAGGGATTGTTGGGATTTCCATATTGGTTGGTCCAGAAACTATTGGGTATGTCTTGCAAAAGCTCTTGCACCCTATCCAGGCGGGCGGCAAGGAAACTTCCCTTTTTTGTAGGTTCTTTGACGTATTCCAAACGGGCGCCATAGGCCTTCAGTAGTTTCTCGGTATGGGCATTCAAATTTGGGTCTACCACCACGATCAACTTTAAGCCATAATGGATACAGGCTTGGGCAAGGCCCAAAGCCATATTGCCGGAACTGGATTCAATAATGGTATCTCCTTTTTTTATTTCTCCTTCTTCAAGTGCTCTTTTGAGCATAAAAATAGAGGTTCTGTCCTTCAGGCTCCCTGAAGGATTGGCCGCTTCTAATTTCCCATAGAAGGATGCCCCGCTGCTCGGAAAAAGTTTGTCCAAACGCACCAGGGGAGTCTCTCCTATCGTTGCCACAATATCATTGGCAACTTTTATCTCATTGGCTGTCGTAATCATACCCGTTCTGTTTTAATCGATGGAATCCAAACTAATTGATAATTTATATTTATATAATGCATAAATTTTATGCCAGTTTATCTGAAGGGCTTAGTCAAGCCATTCCAAAAATCCCAAAGCTGTCAATTAATTTTTCATGCCACCCTAACTAAAATCCGGTTAAACATGTTTAAAAGTCCCATACCATGCCCTGCAGAGGCATCCATTGAGCAAAAAGTATTTAGTCCTTGATTTTCAGCCCTATTCAACTATTTTATTCATTTTCTGTGAAAAAATTATTAACCCAATTATCCAAAATAGTGCTGAGTGGTTTATTCTATAGCGCGCTAATCAATTTGGACCAAAGCGTTTTTTATTCAGCGTCTTCTCTTACAAATAGCGTTCACAAAAATTCTTATTGAGACCATTTTTTTTGACCCGATACCTAGGAAACCACTGCCGAGAAAATACCGCTTGGATCAAGTAGGGTTTAATTTAGCCACATTTATTTCTGCTAGGATTATTTTTTTTCAAACCTCCCGAGTTATTAAGATTACACCGGAATCCTATACGTTCCAACAACCCCAATAGGGGTGACATTTTTGTAGAAAGGGGTGTCAACCCCTTGTAAAATTTATATGAATCACATCCCGATTTTGGCGGCATTATTGCCATTTTTTTTTGCAACAATGCTGACAAAATCATCTTTCATTCCAATCTTGCTTTCCTGCATTTTATAGAATCCTTTACGTTCCCAAAACCCCAATAGGGGTGACATTTTTGTAACCAAGTGCGACAACCCTTGGAAATCAGGTAAAGTATACGCCCTGATTTTGGCGGCATTGTTG
>NZ_CAXBOC010000283.1:0-7311 GCF_963976465.1 uncultured Cyclobacterium sp.
GCAGCTATAAAAGAAGGATTGGCTCAATTTGGAGAAATCTCCATGTACAATTATAAGGGGGATGAAGTTCAAGAAATTCAATTGTCTGATGACAGCAAAACTGCCTCCGATGTTATTGCAGGCTATTTAGAAGCAGTGGGCGGTGAAGCGGCGGTTGAAGCGATCAAAACGGCAAAGCTTGAAATGACTGCTGAGGTTCAAGGGACAAAATTGGAAATGATGGCCATCCATGATATGGAAAACCAACGCTTGGCGCAACAGGTTATAGTAATGGGGAATGTTGCTTCCAAAACATTGGTAAAAGATGGCAAAGCTACTGTCACCTCAATGGGTAATTCTCAAACATTAACCGATGAGCAATATGAGGATGTCAAAATGGCTTCTTTGTGGTTTATTCCTGAATTGTATTACGAGAACATGGGTTATACCCTAAGCTTGGATGGTGCTGTGGACATGGATGGAGAGTCTGCCTATAAGGTGATAGTTTCAAATCCTACCGGAGGGCAGGTAATCAATTATTATAGCATAGATTCCGGTTTGAAGTTGAAAAGTGAAAATCAACTTTCAGGAGACATGACTTACCTTGAATACCAAGAATTTGATGGTGTATTGGTTCCTGTTAAAATATCCATTAATAGCCCTATGATACCTGTTCCCCTAGAAACTCAAGTAGATAAAGTTGAATTGAATGTGACCGTTACTGAAGAAGATTTTAATTAATTATATACATGCCATCAATGAGAAAGCCTATTTTTATTTTGTTATTTGTTCTTTTGACTGTGTCGCAAAGTATCTATGCACACACTACTTTTAGAACAGAGCCAGTGCCGGAGAAAACCCCTCAAGAAATCATTAATGATTATATTGATGCCATTGGAGGGGCTAAGAAAATTTCTGCTGTTAAGACCATAATATTGGTGATGGAAGCAGAAATACAAGGAATGAAAATTGAAATTGACACCAATAGAGACATGGAAGGCTTGCGCCTAATGCAGCAGATGGTAGTAGA
Organism: uncultured Cyclobacterium sp.; assembly: GCF_963976465.1. NCBI lineage: Bacteria > Pseudomonadati > Bacteroidota > Cytophagia > Cytophagales > Cyclobacteriaceae > Cyclobacterium > uncultured Cyclobacterium sp. The sequence goes on from NZ_CAXBOC010000283.1 coordinate 1,010, forward strand.
TGGGAATGTAATGCAAAAAACTGTTGTGAAGGATGATGAGGGCTATATGAGCATGATGGGGCAAGTCAAAACCCTATCAGAGGATGAGTTGGCAACCCTTAAAACAAATATCTATGCTTTTCCGGAATTGCACTATGAGGACATGGGATTTTCTGTAACCAGAGGCGAAAATGCTACTATCAATGGGGAAGAGGCTTACACTTTAATGGTGACCAATTCTGCAGGGCTTGAAAGCAAGGAATACTTCAGTATTTCCAGCGGGCTAAAATTAAAGATGGTCGCTGAAGTAGCAGGAGATATAATTTTTGATGACTACAAAGAGGTGGAAGGGATAATGTTTCCTATGAAAGTAACCATCTCTAATCCTATGCTTCCTGTACCTATGGAAACACATGTAGTTTCTATTCAGGTAAATGAGACGCTTGACAATTCTTTGTTTGAGTAAAGAGAAGGGCTAAATCCCCTTCCCTTTACTTTAATTTGTGAATTAGCTTCTTGATTTTTCCCTCTTTTTATTGGTTGATAAACTGGCTGAAGGCCGATGAATTTCCTATGCTATTCACTTTATAGCTTCCATAGAATATTTCGCCATCGGCAGATAAATTGATATTGAGGTTTTTCCCCCATCTTTTCACCTTTAGCTCCAGTCCTTCCTCAGTTGGTTCATAGGACAATATTTTATCTTTGATCATTAGCTTTTTGAAGGCCGGTGATTTGGGATGGATTTTTAGCAGTTGACCATTTGGGTCGGTTACTATCCCAAAGTCACTTTGCAAAGGTGCTTTGGAAGCTCCTTTTTGTACACTTAAACCTATGCGGGGTAGCAGGTTTTGCAGCAAATCAAACAAATTGCCTGTATCCCGAACATACTGTTCGAAAAATCTTTTCATTTCTTCTCGATCACCTGCGAAATCAAGCACTGCCTGTTCGAAATCCTTTAATTCATAACCAATGCCTGTTTTGCCATAGTACTCCCACATCTTGGTGCATTCGCTTACCATTTTGCATAAGCATGATATCCATTGCCAATACAAGGAGAGCCCCATGGGTATAAATGCTGACTTTTTTGTCTGGAATGCCGGCTTTGTAGCCATCCAGCCAAAGATCCCAGCTCGAGTCTACGATGGATTGATTCTGCCAGCCGAAGCTTTCAAAGCTTCTTTCCATCAATTTCTCTAAGACTTCAAAATACCTTTCCTCTGTATAATAACCTGATTTTAACAAATAAAAATCCCCCATAAAGGTTGTTACTCCTTCAGCGATAAGCCCCTCCTTCAGGTAGGCTTCCCTTGAGAAATCATAAGGCAGTATTGATTTTGGTCGAATTCTGCACACGTTCCAAAAATGATAAAGTTCATGGGAAGAAATCCCCATCAATCTGTCCAAGCCTTGTTTTTTGGCAAATAACCTGTCAGGGCCAAGGGTGATCACTGTGGAAAATTGGTGTTCCACTCCATGATAATGGGGAAAAGGGAGCATGTGAATGATAAAATGATAATCCTTTGCAGGAAAATCGCCCATGTCTTCGATTTGTTTTTCGGTAAAATGGCTGAATTCCTCTAAAACCGGGTCCCAATCAAAATAAATTTCCCCATGCACCCAAACATGGAAATTGCTTGATTTCACTTGATAGATTTTGTGGTGCAAGGTTTCTGCAGCCAAAAAGGGGCTATCTACCAGTTCCTGATAATTGCTAGCCAATAAGGTGTTATCATCTTCCAAAGGCAAGGCGCAGGCAACTTTATAACTTTGCGGAAGCTCAAGTTTCACTTTTATTTTTTCATCTGCTCTACCGGAAATGGAAAAACAAAGGTTGATAAAATTGATATAAACTTGCTCAGGATCAAGCCAAGAGCCGCCAGCATCCAGTTGTGCTGCATGAAAAGAATAAGAAATTTTATAGTTTCCATTTTCTGCGGCAAAAAATGCCCAAGCATCTTTTGTTTCTTTTTCAGCCACTATTTTTCCATCGGGCCCAGACACTTCCAATTTTCTGATAAACTGGGCGTAATTGGCTATTTCGTATCTTCCGGGGCGCCATGCAGGCAATTGGAGCTGGATTTTTTCTTCTTTTTGGCAAATAAATTCCAGCTTAATTTCCAGAATTTGTGAAGCGGGTATGGGGGTACTTATGGTATATTTCATGAATAGTATTGAAAAGGTCTTAAACAAAAGTAAGCCACTGGTTTGTAAATAAAAAAAACCTCTCTATCTTTGCAATCCTTTAAAAAACGAGAATTAAGCGATTAAAATATAGCAATAATGAAAAGAACATTTCAACCTTCCCGTAGGAAAAGAAGAAACAAGCACGGTTTCAGAGAGAGAATGTCCACTTCCAATGGCAGGAGAGTACTTAAAGCCAGAAGAGCTAAAGGTAGACATAAGTTATCAGTATCTTCTGAGAAGACACTTAAGAAATAATGCCCGATTGCATTTGTATGGAATAATTTATTCAGCATTATTTTATGGATTGTAAATTTTCAAAAGCAGAAAGATTACATTCCAAAAAGTTAATAAAGGAACTTTTTGATAAAGGTTCCTCTTTTTTTTTATATCCCTTCAAGGTATTGTATCTTGATGATTCGCGGGTAACTGACAATCAATTATTGGTATCTGTTTCCAAAAGAAAGCTGAAAAATGCTACAGACAGAAACTATATTAAAAGAAGAGTTAAAGAAGCTTACCGTCTCAACAAGCATCTTCTACCTGCCACACAGGAGTCAAAAAAACTTATCGCCTTAATTTACGTTTCAAAGGATTTGATGGGCTTTCATGACATACAACCAAAGGTCATTAAGATCCTAAAAAAATTACCTGTAGCAAAACCATCTCAAGAATGAAAAATTATTTTTCCCGTAAAAGGCTTTTCACTAGCCTTGCTGTTGTAGGAATAGCTGGTTTGATGCTTTCTTTTTATCCCAAAAATGATAAGCTTTTTGAACTGGCCAAGAACCTGGATATTTTTGCTTCATTGGTAAGGGAGCTTGATACTTATTATGTGGATGAAATCGACCCAACTGAATTGGTGACCATTGGGATCAACGCCATGCTGGCCGAACTTGATCCCTACACTGAGTATATTCCAGAGGAGGAGTCGGATGATTTTAGGGTTTTAACCACCGGTGAATATGGAGGAGTTGGTGCACTGATAGGAAATCGCCTAGGCAAGAATATGATCATGATGCCTTATAAGGGTTTTCCTGCACAGGTTTCAGGCTTGAAAGTTGCCGATGAACTACTGCAAGTAGATACCGTCAATGTGATCAATAAGAACACCAGTGAGATTTCTAAATTGCTTAAGGGCCCAGCCAACACGGAAGTGAACGTAGTAGTCAAAAGAGGGGTGGATACCTTGTCTGTAAAGCTCACCAGAAAGAAGATCGTCATAAGTAATGTACCATATTATGGCATGGTGGAGGGAGAGACCGGCTATATTAAGTTAAGTGATTTCACTACCAATGCTGCCCAAGATGTGGCTTTGGCCCTGCAAGATTTGAAAGCCCAGGGGGCAAAAAAATTAATCCTAGATGTAAGGGACAACCCCGGAGGGATATTAATGGAAGCGGTAAATGTGGTTAATATATTTATTCCTAAAAATAAAGAGGTAGTTAAAACCATCGGAAAATTGGATAAAGTATTGTCCGAATATAAAACCAAGTCTTCACCTATAGATAAGGAGATTCCGCTTGTAGTGATGATCAATGAGCGTAGTGCTTCTGCCTCGGAAATTGTAGCAGGTGCTTTACAAGACTATGACCGGGCTGTATTGGTGGGAAGGACTTCCTTCGGCAAAGGATTGGTTCAAAGTACGATTCCCTTGGCTTACAACTCTCAAGTTAAATTGACCACAGCCAAATACTATATACCGAGTGGCAGGTGCATTCAGGCCATAGATTACAGTATAAAAGATGAAGACGGAAATGGAAGTTATGTTCCTGATTCATTACGGCAAGAATTTCAAACCAAAAACGGACGGATTGTATTTGACGGGGCAGGGATAGAGCCAGACGTAGCTTTAGACTCCAGAAGTTTTGCTCCAATTACCTATAGCCTAGTTACCCGAAGTTTGGTTTTTAGTTTTGTGAGTGAGTTTGCTTTGGAAAATGATTCCATAGCAACTCCCAGATCATTTGAAGTCAGTGATGAATTGTATGCTTCCTTTGTAGATTGGTTACAGGATAAAGAATATGATTACATTACTAGGGTTGAAAAAACCATAGAGGACCTGGAGAAATACGCTGAAAAGGAAAAGTATTTTGATGACATCAAAGAAGAACTTGAAAAGCTTAAAAAGAGTGTAAGCCATAGCAAAGAGCAGGATTTGATAACCTTTAAAGATGAGATCAAAGAAGCCCTAAAAGATGAAATTGTTTCCAGGTATTATTATCAAAAGGGGGTTATAGAAGCCTCTTTGGACCAAGATCCGGAAATTGAAAGTGCTTTAGAGGTTTTTACCGATGCTAAACAATATGAAGCATACCTGAGCCCTTCAAAGTAAAGCCAGCCGAGAATAGCTTTAGCCCTATCATTGAGTTAAGCGTTAATGCCTTGTTGAAGGAATCCATACAATAGATAGTGAATTTGAAATGGTGGGCGCTTAAGCTTACTTTGCCAAATATCGGCTGCATTTTCGAGATGTAGCCTTTTGTTTTTCCATAGCGTCAATGGGAGCATGCTGAGGGTTTCCACTTTGGTGATAATGATGTAGTTTTTATACGACATATATATATGAGTAAAATCCTTTCTATAGAGACCTCCATTGCTGTTTGTTCTGTTGCAGTTCATGAAGATGGTGAGCTTCTTGCCCTCTCAGAATTGCATCAAGACAATGTGCATGGGAGCAAGTTGGTACCACTGATTAAAAGTTTGTTGGCAGAAGCTGATTACAGCCCTGGGAGTTTGGATGCCATAGCAGTGGCACAGGGTCCCGGTTCTTATACCGGACTGCGTATAGGCGTTTCGACGGCAAAGGGCTTGGCCTTTGCCCATGATTTACCTTTAATTGGCGTGGATAGTTTGGATGGTCTTGCGGCTCGGTTGGTTGGTCAAGTTGAAAGGGGTTCCTTTATTGTGCCCATGATTGATGCGCGGCGAATGGAAGTGTATGCCAAGGTGCTAGATGAAAAAGGGGGAACCTTGGTTCCTTTGAAACCTGTAATTTTAGAGAAGGGGGTTTTTGATGAATTCTTGGATTCCGGATTGGTCTATTTTCTGGGCAATGCCAATAAAAAGACCGAAGCCTTCCTGAATCATGCCAATGGTAGGTACGTTGATATGGTTAACTCTGCTTCAGGCTTGGGGAAATTGGCTTACCGAAAATTTATGAACAAGGATTTTGTGGATATTGCTTACTTTGAGCCGAACTACTTGAAGGACTTTATGGTTTTAAAATCAAAGAAGAACCCATTATTGTCATGAGTGAAATAATTAACAGAGTTGCCAATAGCCCTATTGTCACAATAGATTTGGAAACCTATTATTTAGCTGGAGATCGAATAGTTTTTGATTTGGAGCCATTTTTATACCAAGGTTTGGTAGTTAAAGAGAAAGAGTTTCGCCAAAGCTTTAAAAATCTTGATTGGTCTTTATATAAAGACAAATTGGTGGCGATTACATGTTCTACTGATGCCATCATTCCAAAATGGGCGTATATGTTGGCCATGGTAAATTTGCAGGCTGTGGCGAAGGAGGTGATAATAGGTAGCATTGAAGACTTAGAAAAGCATCTTTTATACAATGTCATCGACAAGCTTGATGTGAAGGATTTTGAAGACAGGCCTGTAGTTATTAAAGGCTGTGGGAAGTTGTCAATTCCTGACTATGCCTATGGGGAGATTGTCAAGAAGGTAATGCATGTGGCAAAAAGTGTAATGTTTGGGGAGCCTTGCAGTACTGTCCCGGTTTACAAAAGACCAAGGGCAAAATAAATTGAAGAAATATCTGGCTGTTTTTGAGTAGGTTAAAAGATATTCATCAATAATTTTAGATAAGTGTTTGGCATATTCATAAAAGAGCCCTATGTTTGCATTCCCAAATGAGAGACGCTCGCGGGAAAAGGTAAAAAAGCGAACAAACTTTTGTTGAAAATTGAAAAAAGAGAATAAAATTTTATTTAAAATTTTCTCTCAAATGTTTTAAAACATCAAAATTTTGTTTTACATTTGCAAACCTGTTTCGAAAACAAGCTTTCAAAAAGCGAGAATGAGACACAGCAAATGGGCAAAAAAGTTGTCCAAGAAAAGTTCTTTGAAGTAGTGTAAGATAGTTAAAATTAAAAACCTGACGGTTCGATTTAATTCGGA
>NZ_CAXBOC010000284.1:0-7301 GCF_963976465.1 uncultured Cyclobacterium sp.
AGGATGGTATACAACCTGATCTATCTGGATGGAGGATCAGGAAGAACCATGATCAAGCGATTCCAGGTTTTAAGTGTAACAAGGGATAGAGAATACGTGCTTACCAAAGGCACCAAAGGGTCCAAAGTACTGTACTTTACAGCAAATGCCAATGGAGAAGCAGAAATTGTGACAGTATTTCTTACTGCAGGCGCCAAGGCAAGGGTGAAGGTATTTGATTTTGATTTTAAAGATCTGGAAATCAAAGGGCGTGGGGCTAAAGGAAATATACTCACCAAATACCCGGTTAGAAAAATCCAGCTTAAAATGGAAGGCGTGTCCACTTTAGGTGGTTTGGACATTTACTTTGACCCATCTGTAGGTAGGCTAAACACAGATGAAAGAGGTGACTTTGTCGGTAATTTCTTAGGGGAAGACAAAGTGTTGGTCTTTTATAAAGATGGAAGTTATGAATTGACCACCTTTGAACTGACCAACCGCTATGAACCTGAGAACATTTTGCTGATCGAAAAATATGATCCTGAAAGCGTGGTGTCATCCATATATTATGATGGTGTACACAAGATGCATTATGTGAAAAGGTTTGTGATCGAAACCTCTACCTTAAACAAGAAATTTAACTTTATCTCAGACCATAAGCAATCCAAGCTAACCGTAGTCTCCACAGAAAAACAGCCTCAGGTAAAAGTAAAGTTTAAGCTGGATAAAGAGGTGGAAGAAAAGGTTTACGACATGGACATGTTGATTGATGTAAAAGGATGGAAATCTGTCGGTAATCGATTAAGTAACCATAAAGTGATGAACATTTCTTTGGTGGAATCAGCCAAACCGGAAAAGAAAAAGGAGAACACCGAAAAAGACAATGGATCGGGAGAATCAAAAGATGCTTCCGGAGATGATGATGACAAAGAACAATTAGGGCTGTTTTAACCCAAGCCGCTATGGAGCAATTGGACAAGGATGAACTGGCTTTTTTAGCCTATCTTTCCGAATTTATCACCCCCCATAAAAAAGCTTTGATAGACAAAGTACTGGGAGAGAGGACCCGGTACATTACCCTAGTTCTAGAAAATATTTATAAACCACACAATGCCTCAGCCGTTCTAAGAACGGCTGATTGCTTTGGTATTCAGGATGTCCATGTCATTGAGGGGGATAATAGCTATGATATCAATCCCTATGTGACCCGAGGAGCTGCTCAATGGGTAGATTTGCACAAATATGACGATGCATCGGGAAATGCAACAGCGGACTGTATCCAACAGCTCAAGCACAAAGGTTATAAAGTTTTGGCCACCAGTCCTAGAGAAGGTAGTTTGCCGGTGAGTGATTTGGCAATAGATCAGCCACTTGCTCTAATTTTTGGCAATGAGCATGAAGGGGTAAGCCAAACGGCCATGGATGCGGCAGACGGTTTGGTGCATATACCCATGAAAGGATTTACTGAAAGTTTTAATATTTCAGTCAGTGCTGCCATTTGCTTGTATGCCCTCCAAGAAAAAATTGGCCGGCATCCAATTGGTAATTATTCCTTAAAGGAAGCTGAAAAGTTAAAATTAAAATACCATTGGTACCAAGAGATTGTCAAACATTCAGCAGCCCATAAACGGTCATTCTTTCAAAATAGAAAATAAGGAAGGGCATCTTTTTTTAGGCTGTTTGCCCAATTGAATTCTGAGGAAAGTAGCGGCAGAATGAAAACTTGCAAAAAATCTGGATGACTTAGGCCTTTTTTGACCGCATGGCCTTAACTTTAGTAATGGAGTGGTCCTCAATCAATTTTTTGTACTCCATAGTTTCTCTACCATAAAGCGCAACTTTACCATCTTTATTACTATGGATTCCAAAACCATACCTTTTCGTTAATGGAGAAGCTCTCAGGCATGCTTGACCTTTTGAAAAAAAATGGCTTTTGGCTTCGGGGTGCTCCTCTTGGCTTAGGTCTTTGCGCAAGGCGTAAATAGCAAAGAGCAACTCATCTGAAGTAAATTGGTAAGGTTTTTTGCTGATCATTTCATATTGCAAGTTGGCAACTGATTTTTTATTTCCCTTAAGTGGAGGGATTTCCCCCATCTCTGACGGGCAATCGGCTGCAACTTCAATAAAAGTGTTAAGGTAATTGGTGGAATGAATTTTCATATTTTATAAGGATAGTTAAGCCGTTAATTGACCAACTTACGCTACAATAAAACCAAATGGTTACCTGTTCAATTTAATCATTTAAGCGTTCTAATCGGTGACAATGCAATCTTTTATTCAATTATTGTTGGTATTTCTTTTAAAATGAAGGAGTTTTTCAAAAGCCCTAAAAACAATTGTTATCTTCTATTTTGAGACGATTGGTAGAAATGTTTTTTTGATAAAGGAGATTATGGTTTCTAGTTTGGATACAACTGATAGTGGCGATGGCCCCTGAATAGTAACCTGAGTTCGTTTTAAAATAATTAAAAAAATAATCTTTCCGGGAATTAATATTTTAATGTCGTAGCAATTGAAATGACAATCTGTGTTTTTAACTTATTAAATATTTATTACCTAAATAAGAAAGTCATCGGTAGCTAGTGCGAGTAAATGTATTGCTGAAGTCGAAGAAATCATAAAACGGCGAGACTGTCACCCCCTGGCCTCACCACTAACATGGGAAGTTCCAACAAGAGGAGGCTGTTTCACTTTTTCTTACCTTAGTAAGCCCCAAATGGGTTCGCAGTGACGAGGGAGCTGTTTGTAAAGACAATTTAAATCTAGCTGAGGTTAGTAGAAGGAGTCAAAATAATTTTATTTTCCTAAAATCTGAAGTAAATGGTTAAGATATGCAAGGGCTAATCTTTTTTTTTACCCCGTTGAATTTGCATATTTGCAGTTCATAAATCAGGAAAATGCTTTACTTTTGAAGCCTTGCGCTATAATCGTAAAAAAATCACTGGTTTTGGCGAAGAATGAGTTTAAAAGCACCTGTTTGTAAAGGTGATTTATCATAAATAAAAGAATGCATGTCAAGTAGTGGTAATGAGATTAAAGTAACATTTCCTGATCAATCAGTCAGGGTTTTTGAAAAGGGAGTAAACAGTTTAGAAATAGCATTAAGCATCAGTGAAGGTTTGGCCAGAAATGTATTGGCGGCCAAAATCAATGGTGAGATTTGGGATGCTACCAGGCCGATTGACCAAGATGTAAGCATTGAGTTGCTTACCTGGAAAGATGAAGGTGGCAAATCTACCTTTTGGCATTCATCTGCCCACTTGTTGGCGGAGGCATTGGAAGCTTTATATCCCGGTATTAAATTTGGAATAGGCCCTCCTATTGAAAATGGGTTTTATTACGATGTAGATTTTGGAGGCAAAACCCTGGAAGGGGCGGAGTTAGAGAAAATAGAAGCCAAGATGATTGAATTGGCTCGTCAAAAGAATGAATTTGTCAGAAGAGACATTTCCAAGAAAGAGGCGGTTGACTATTATGAAGAGAAAGGGGATGAGTACAAACTAGACCTTCTTGAAAGGTTGGAAGACGGAACCATTACATTTTATGAGCAAGGTGGATTTACGGACCTGTGTAGGGGACCCCATATTCCACACACCGGATTTGTTAAGGCCGTTAAATTGCTGAACATTGCCGGGGCCTATTGGAGAGGGGATGAGAAGAACAAAATGCTTACCCGTATTTACGGCATAACTTTTCCAAAGGCGAAGGAATTGAAAGAATACCTTCACATGCTTGAAGAAGCGAAGAAAAGGGACCATAGAAAACTTGGCAGGGAATTGGAATTGTTTACTTTTTCAGAAAAAGTTGGCTTAGGTTTGCCTTTGTGGTTGCCCAAGGGTACCTTATTGCGTGAGCGGTTGGTTTCTTTTCTGAAGAAGGAACAAGATCATACAGGTTATCAGCAGGTAATCACACCACATATTGGCCACAAGGCATTGTATGAAACTTCCGGGCATTATGAAAAATACGGTAAGGATTCATTTCAGCCAATAGCTACCCCACATGAAGGGGAGGAGTTTTTATTGAAACCAATGAACTGCCCCCATCACTGTGAGATTTACAAACACAAACCGCGGTCTTATAAGGACCTGCCGGTAAGGTATGCAGAGTTTGGTACCGTATACCGGTATGAGCAGAGCGGGGAGTTGCATGGATTGACCAGGGTGCGTGGTTTTACCCAAGATGATGCCCATATATTCTGTAGACAGGATCAGGTAAAAGAAGAGTTTATCAAGGTAATAGACTTGGTCTTGTATGTTTTCAAAGCCCTGGGCTTTGAAAATTATACTGCTCAAATTTCTTTGAGAGATCCTGAAAATATGGACAAATATATTGGGGATGAGGAAGCGTGGAATAAGGCAGAGCAGGCCATCATAGAGGCAGCCGAAGAAAAAGGCTTGGATACCGTTACTGAAAAAGGTGAAGCAGCTTTTTATGGACCGAAACTGGATTTTATGGTCAAAGATGCTTTGGGAAGAAGTTGGCAACTGGGAACCATACAGGTAGATTATCAGTTACCCCAACGGTTTGAATTGGAATATACCGGTTCAGACAATCAAAAACACAGGCCGGTAATGATTCATAGGGCCCCTTTTGGATCTTTGGAACGATTTGTGGCAGTATTAATTGAGCATTGTGCTGGCAATTTCCCGCTTTGGTTGGCACCGGAGCAGTTGGTGATCTTACCTATATCTGAAAAATATGCCGATTATGCCTCCAAGGTTAAAGCTTTATTGGCAGACAACGACATAACAGGCGAGATTGACAACAGAGATGAGAAGATTGGCCGGAAAATCAGGGATGCTGAAGTGAAAAAGATTCCTTTTATGGTGATTGTAGGAGAAAAAGAGCAGGAAGAAAATAAAATATCACTAAGAAAACATGGGGAAGGAGACATAGGCTCATTTGAATTGAGCGCATTTGTGGACTTCTTTCAGGGAATCATTAGGGAATCATTGAATAAATAACAGGAATATAATTTGTTGATTTTTAATATTTAAAAAATTATTAGATATTTGCAATCTGAAACTTTAAAAAACAACCATAGCTATTTTGAGAGGAAAAAGAACTTATACTCCGAGACAAGAGGAACCATATAAAGTAAATCAAAAAATTAGGGCCCGAGAGGTCAGGGTTGTAGGAGATTTTGTAGAGGGAGGAAACGCGGTTATGGCGACTGACAAAGCAGTAGCATTGGCCGAGGAAAATGGACTTGATCTCGTTGAAATTTCTCCTTCCGCTGCACCTCCGGTATGTAAGGTGATCGATTATGCTAAGTTCAAATATGAACAAAAGAAAAAGCAAAAAGAGATCAAATCCAATGCTGCCAAAACTGTAGTGAAGGAAATTAGGTTTGGACCCAATACTGATGATCATGATTTCGATTTTAAATTGAAACATGCCATCAACTTTCTAAAAGATGGTGCTAAAGTAAAGGCATATGTTCATTTTGTTGGTCGTACCATTGTTTTTAAGGAAAGAGGGGAAATGCTTCTATTGAAATTCGCTCAGGCCTTGGAAGACTATGGCCAGGTGGAGCAATTGCCAAAAATGGAGGGGAAAAGAATGAACATATTTGTTTCTCCGAAAGCAGGTAAGAAATAATTCAACTAATATATATACGGTAATGCCAAAAGTTAAAACTAAATCAAGTGCTAAGAAAAGGTTCAAGCTTTCTGGGTCTGGAAAGATAAGAAGGAAGCATGCTTTCAAAAGCCACATTTTGACTAAAAAGTCTACCAAAAGGAAGAGAAATCTTACCAAAATGGGAGTCGTTCATGAGTCAGATGAGGGCAGAGTAAAAGACATGCTTAGAATCTAATTAAAAATTATCAGGTTATTTAATTCACCAGACCTTTGGTTTACAAGTCTATTCAGAAACACTGAAAGCACCAAAAGTCAAAAACTAAAAAAAAATGCCAAGATCGGTCAATTCAGTAGCTTCAAGAGCTAGGAGAAAAAAAGTATTAAAAGCAACCAAAGGTTACTTCGGAAGAGGTAAAAACGTTTGGACTGTAGCAAAAAACAAGTATGAAAAAGGACTTCAGTATGCTTACAGGGATAGAAAAGTAAAGAAAAGAGAATTCAGAGCACTTTGGATTCAAAGAATCAACGCCGGAGCCAGACAATATGGCATTAGCTACTCTCAATTTATGGGATTGCTTAAAAAAGCGGAGATAGATCTTAATAGAAAGGTCCTTGCAGATCTTGCAATGAACCATCCGGTAGCTTTCAAAGCCATCGTTGAGAAAGTAAAATAAGAAGCTTTTAAGCTATATAATTTAAAACCCTCCTTGGAGGGTTTTTTTTATGCCTAAATCCCCTAAAAGACTTGAATATTGGTGCCTGGAGTAAGGAAACCGATAAGAAGGAATGGTTATGCCGTTCATGTTTTCCTTCACTTTTAATAATTGGCTAATGAAATTTATTAAGATTGCTAACCCTAAATAAAAATGAACCCTTGCAGTCTTTAAATAAAAACGATTGAAAAGGATGAAGTTGAATGTTTGGATGCTAAATCCCGATCCAAACAAATCCCATTCAATAATGAGGGGAGGCCGGATTTTTTTATTTCTTCCATACTTCGGATAAAACTGATATTCAGCTTAATTTCCCCGGCATAATTATTCCCAAGCTTTAGAATCCGGACTTAAAAAGGTTTATTTTTTGAAATTTTCATTATATTACTCAGGGTTTACCTATCTTTTGCAAGTCATATGGCTTATTTTGTTTAATTAAGCCTTAGTTAATAAAAATAGGGGTGTTTTACCACATTGGGTAGACCAATTTGAGGATGGTGTGATAGGTTTTAGAAAATGAGGGCCATAAAAAAAGGTCTCTAAATCTAAGAGACCTTTTAATTGGTAGCGAGGAGGGGAGTTGAACCCCTGACCTCAGGGTTATGAATCCTGCGCTCTAACCATCTGAGCTACCTCGCCAATTGGGAATGCAAATATGTGAGTATAATCCTTGAATTGCAAATCAAGTACCTAAAAAATAATGTACTTTTTACAACAAGAATTAAAAAAGCCATGGAGAAAATCAAATTTGTTTCAGATTATCAGATAAATAGCTCCAAAAAGATTATTTATCCATATTTAAGCACAGCAAGTGGATTGTCACAATGGTTTGCCGATGATGTAGTAATTAATGAGGATAAAGTTTATAATTTTATTTATGATGGTGAAGATCATTATGCGCGTGCAGTTATTATGCGGACCAATCATCATGTGAAATTTGAATTTTTCGATCCTGAGGAGGAGGAAGATTTCGATACCGAGCATTTCTTCATCGAATTTAAGTTGGATGAAAACGAACTCAAC
>NZ_CAXBOC010000285.1:0-7295 GCF_963976465.1 uncultured Cyclobacterium sp.
CCTAAGTTCTTCTTTTTTAGAAAATCTATTTCTTTTTTTAGCCATAAAATCAGGTCTTTATTGGTAAACCGGCTCAAAATAGGCGCCATAAATTCACTTGGCTCATAAGGTTTAATGAGGGATGCCAAATTGGTCTCGTAAGTTAAATTTAATCCTCCTTCCCCGGCCACCAAAAACTTCCTACCTAAGGTCTTTTTTTGCTCACACAAGGTTACCTTATATTTGGTTGTGTCAATATGCGCAGCAAATAGTAGTGCTGCAGCACCTCCACCTACAATGGTTATCTTTTTCATCTACAAAAACCGGGATTAGTAAGTTAGCAAAAGGAAGTTTCAGCTATAAAGTAATGGGTCGACTTAGGCCTACAAATTTGCATCTTTCGTTTTTCAATGTTGGCAAGATTATTTGGCCGTAAAAAAGCAGCCAAAAATGTAAATACAAATTTACCCTGATATTTTTATCTAATAATACCCAAACTCAATTTTTATGGCTTTTAGATAAAAAGAGAGGATCCAGCCAAGCCTGCAAAATTATTCATAAAAACAGTTACCGATCTCAACCTAGCCTTTTCCTTATTTCAATTTTTTCTCAATTCGTATGATCTGATCAATTAGGAGGTCTGCCTGCTTTTGTTGTTCTCCATCAAATGGTGCAATTGGAAACCGTACCTTAGCCTGTGTATAGATGCCTTGCCGGTACAATAAGCGCTTAAAAAAATGGATTGAAAGATCTAAACTCTGATTAGAGAAATTCAATACTGGCAATATTGTTTTGAATAAGGCTTCAGCTTCCTTGGTTTCCCCCATTTCAAAGTGGCGGTATATTTTTGTGTAAATCCAATGCATTCCGGTAGGCATAAAGGCATGAACACCCCGGTGAAGCCCATCCATCATTTGAGATACAGCCCAGCCTCCACTCACATTTAATTTCCCTTGAGTCAGCTTCAGAATGCGTGAATATTTGGGCCCGGCAGGCACCGTTTCTATTTTTAAACAACGAAAAGTAGGTACCTCATCAAATAACTCACAGATCAATTCGTCCGGCAAGCCAGTACCGGTAGCATCCCAATCTTGTAACATAATCATTTCCGGAGATAAATCGGCCAACTCCATAAAGTGCTTTCTAAACTGCTGTTTGTCAACAAAAGGAATTTGGAACAAAACATTTCTACAACCTAAGGCTAAATATGATTTCAGTAGGGTTTTACTTTTGCTCAAATCCTGTTCTCCTGCCCCGCCAATCACAGGTACCCTATCCTTTACTGTTTCTAACACCAAAGCCAACATCTTTTGTCGCTCAGTGGCTGTTAATTTATATACTTCTGCTGCCATCGCAGGCACCAAAAAGCCGGCGACACCAGCCTTTAGCGCCTCGTTAACATTTCTTTTTAATGATTCAAAATCAATTTTATCATGTTTAGTAAAGGGCGTATTGAGCACAGTAACAATCCCTTTTAAAGGATAAAGCTCTTTTTCGCAGTGGAGATGTCCTTCTTTACTCATATTTATTCTTTGATCAGCCAAACATCCGTTACCCTGGATTGCTTCCTCCAGTTTAGGTGTTCTTCATCCGGCTTGTCAAAGCTTAGCTTTAATGTTCCTTCTTTGATTAAATCTTTTGGAAGTGGAAACTCTTTAAACTCCTCAAATCCCTTTTCATATTTAGTCGGCACCAAACGTTGGTCATTTGCTCTTAACAATGCTTCACCAAATCCGGAAACCCTGATTAGGTAACTGGCATTAGGATCTAAGTCATGGTACTCCAAAGTTGGTGTAAATTGAAACAGCTGAGTAGAAAGGCGCTTTCGGCTTAGCCCATCATTTTCCCATAAGAAGTCTATGGCATCATCGGTTTTGGAAGTAACATGCTCGGCATCGGCACTTGAAATATTGTCATAAAAACTACCTTCTCCCGGAGAGTCATAGGTCCTAATAAAATCCAGCCTTGCCAACTTTTCTTTTTCAGTGCCCAATTCCCTTATTTTGTCAAATTCGTCTTCCAACCACCACCTATTGTTCAATGGGTAATCAATAAAGTCTAGAATCGCTCCTCTTTCGGCATTTCGTGCCTGGTACTTTTCTACGCTTAACTGTGCACCTATGGATCGAAAAAGTTTATCGGCATATTCAAATACTTTTTCCTTTAGGTCTTGTGAAACCATATCGGTTGTTGCTTTATTTAAATGCTGAAGTGCATTTTTCATGGCCTCTTCTGCTCCTATTTTTTTTGCTTGAGCCAGTATTTCATTCGCTTCGGCTTCCAGTCCTTTTTCAAAGGCCAGCCTATCCTGAATATATGCATCATAATAAGCCCGCATTACCAATTGCTGCCATCTCCAGTTATCGGACAATTGGGGGTTATTCTCTTCCAAACTTGTCCATAATGCCAAGGTTTTTTTAATTGAATCATTGTTCTTTATTGGACCTTCCCAATTTTTTTCTAAAGCAAATATCCCATCAGTAGCTTCCTCCGCGACTTCTGGTCCAAAGAAAAACCGACTGTACTCCATGATAATTTCTTTGGGATCTTTTTGAGGATTGACACCCAGCTGGCTCCATAGTACTTTATTGACATCATCATGGGTACCATCTGAATAAGTGATAAAACCATCGGTAAATTGGCTATCTCTATGAAACAAGTCAGTATACATAAAGGGCTGAGGATTGCATGGCTCCCTGCCCAATGTCAAAGCAAAAGCCTGGTCCCAGTTGTCTACCGGATATTGACACCTTACCGTATGCGTTATGTCCGGATAAAATCGGTGCAGGTATTTTTTTGGCAGTAATTTTCTCTCCAAATCAATTGGAGGACTACTAGGGCCATAAACCAATCCTTTGAGCCAATCAGGATTATTCTGTTCCAGATAATCAAAGAAATATTCAACTTTTTCCTTATTAAAGCCTTGCAAAGATGCCCAAATCCCGGCATCCGGATGATACTCCTTCAAAATAGCTGACAAATCATTTAAATAGGGAATCAATTGAGCAGGGTGGTTTTCTCCCGGATCCCCTCCAGGAACAAAGACACCATCTAACCTTGGACATTTGGCATAAAATGCTTCCTGTTCAACAAGCTCTTCCTGATGTGCATTTTCGATGGTCAAGTCATGCGGAGCAGGAGTCCAAACCCAATATTCCGCATCATATTTTTCACATATTTTGCTGAGTTCAACCTCCATAAGCTGAGGGTTGACCTTAAAGTGTGGACTAGAGTTGACCTTCTGAAAGGGTATATTTTCGAAACTATTGGCGCCGAAAAGTACCTGCTCTCTGAAATGTTGATCAAATTGCTCCACCGTCCAGGCGTCCCAAGAATTGGCAGTATTTCGAAAACCAAACTGATGCCCACGAAGAGGATATTCCGGGACTTCAGAAAAATCTATGGCAGATTTAATAGTGATTTCACCTTCTTTCATATTCGCCATCCTCAGCAACTTACCTACACCAAATAAGATGCCTCTAGTATCAGCCCCTAAAATCCAAATTGTATTCTGGTTACCTTCTTTCTCATGGTAAATACGGTAACCTTCTGCCTTCAAGTTTTCGGGAACACTATTGCTTTTCAAAGGAAGCTTCTTGCCAAATAATTCAATGTCATTTTCCAAAGCTATGGCAATGGTCGTATTGCCTTCCCACTTATCCGCTACCTTCAGGTGAAGTGCAGTACGTTTTTCAATTTCCTCGACCAGGATCTCTTCGGCTGTTCCTTGAATAGCTGATTTGATCTGCGGAGAAATTAAGATATTGGCTTGGCCCAAATCCAGCTTTCCCTGATCTTCGTTGGCACATGAAAATAAGGCATTGAATGCTATAATAATTGCCCAAAACTTTGTAATTGTCTTCATTTTATGCAGCTTTTTACTTTATCGGAAGAAAGGCTCTATGTCATACTGTATACTTATAAATAAAGTTACCTTTCCTATCTCAACATTAACTACTGCAAACTAGACAAAACTTACCACGATTGGTGGGAGCCAAGGTTAGCCAATTGCAAGAAAAAGTAGTAAAACCGCATCATAAAAAGAGGGAATTAAAGTTTTATCCCTTGCCATTCTTATTTATAGGTAACATTGGCATAAGCATTAAAGTCAGCAAATTCTTGTGGAAAAGTATTGTTTACAAATTCATATTCCCAAAGTTCAATATACCTTACCCCCATTGTTTTTGCTTGGGCAAACATGGTACTGTAATCATCATCTTTAAACCTTTCCGTTTGGTCAGACCTGCCAATGGCCTGGGCATAAATATCACCCGGGAAAGCGGTTAATGCGTCCAACAAATTGGGTTGGTATGTAGTCTTACCGGAAATCCACCAAATTGCAGCCCCAACTCGTTGGTTCAATGAGCTGTCATTCCATAAGTCCGTTATGATTTGGTTTGGAATAGCGCTATCATTGATAAGGTCATGTACTTCTACGGCAATGGCTTTATCAGGAAAGGCCATTGCGAAATTTTCAGCTACTTCTTTAACGGAATTTACCCATCTTTCAGCAGTGAACCCTGCATTGATAAGTACCGCTTCAGGCACCCCATTAAAATGACCTTCAATGCCATTAGCAGTCATTAGAGGGGCATAGACCAAGGCTAAGTCTTCATCATTTCCATATTTAGCTGCCAAGGCCAAAGCCAATTGGTTTAATTTAACATTAACTTGGGTATCCCACATTTTTGGTATTCTCTTTACATTATTGTAATAATCAGTGATTTCAAATGAACCAACATTTTCATTCTCAAACAACCAAGCGGGGCTACTTTCTCCAGCAATTATACCTAAACTCCATTCCAGATTTCTTTCCTTAATTAACTCTAGAAATTGATCAATCAATAAAAAATCAAATACCCCTTCCTCCGGTTCAATATCATTCCATCTCACACGGATTAAAGCCCCATTGACATGGGCATTATCCAAGGCTGTTTCGTTTCCAAAAGAACTTGAATACAAACCCTTTGGCTTTTAAATACCACTGTTATTTTCAACTTTGGGTTCTTCAATACTATTGCATGAAAGACAAATCAAATAGAGGAAAGTTAAAAAAAATCTTTTCATTCATTTTATATTTAAGGTTGATTATGGTAAGACCAGTATTTTAGGCAAAGGTTTAATTATCTTTAAAATAAACGATTAAATTTTGTATAAATAATATTTCACTATTCCTTTTGCAACAAAAAAGAAAATATTACAAACTAACTTATCCCCATAATCTAGCCTTTACAATGTATTTTAAGGTCAATTTATCAGCTCAAAAATGCTCCTTCCGGACAATGGCTGTATATTAGCCCTCCTAAAGTTTATTTTAAGGCAGACATTTCCTATTGGGATAATTAGCGTAGATCATGAAACAACTATTTTCGAACTTATTGTTTAAAGTTTTCCTAGCCATAGTATTGGGCATTTTTTTCGGACAGTATTTACCAGAATCCATCAATCGGATTTTCACCACTTTTAATGCTTTTTTTGGACAATTCCTGAATTTCACCATTCCACTTATAATTATGGGACTTATTATGCCGGCCATTTCTGATTTAGGAAAAGGGGCAGGGAAATTATTGTTAATGACAGCTGCCATTGCTTATGGTTCCACTTTGTTCTCAGGTTTTACGACCTACCTTACTACTTCCGGGATATTCCCCATGCTCTTGGAATCACATGTTAATGGAGCTGCTCCAATTGCCGAAGAAGGACCTGAATTAACACCTTACTTTAGTATTAGCATCCCTCCTATACTCGACGTTATGTCAGCCCTTGTTTTTGCTTTTGTGGTTGGAATAGGTCTTTCCACCCAGGAAGAATCAAATCTAAAATTGATGGTGAGAGACTTTCAAAAAATCATCATGCAATTGATTGAAAATGTAATCATCCCTCTCTTGCCGCTTTTCATTTTGGGTATTTTTGCCAAAATGTCCTTTAGCGGACAAGTTTTTTCAATTCTATCCGTATTCATAAGTATAATTGGGGTGATTTTTGCCTTGCACGTTTTACTATTATTGCTTCAATACATCATTGCAGGTTTGGTTTCAAAGAAAAACCCTTTTAAATTATTGATCACAATGATACCTGCCTACTTCACAGCATTAGGAACCCAATCTTCTGCAGCTACCATTCCGGTAACCTTAGAACAAGCGCTGAAAAATGGGGTCTCTGAGAAAATTGCGGGCTTTGTTATCCCTCTATGTGCCACCATTCACCTTTCCGGTAGCATTATGAAAATTACTGCTTGCGCCATGGCCTTAATGATTCTGTACGGAATGCCTTTTGGTTTCACACTCTTTGCCGGATTTATTTTTGTTTTGGGTATTGCGATGATAGCTGCACCCGGGGTTCCTGGGGGAGCCATTATGGCCGCTGTCGGCATTCTTCAATCCATGTTAGGTTTCAACGAAGAGATGATTGGCTTAATGATCGCATTATACATTGCCATGGATAGTTTTGGAACTGCCTGTAATGTAACTGGAGACGGTGCAATAGCTATAGTCATGGATAAGGTAACGGAAGAAAAGTTGGCCGCTTAATACTGAAATAAGATTTATCTTTCTATATAGGTGGAGCTTCTTCTTCACATTCAATCACAACTAATTCTATTGCCTATTTCGGGTTTAATAAACAGCTGATTTCAATAGGGAAATCCTAAGAATCGTTACTTAAAACAATAAAAAAATCGGCTTCGATAGCATATCAAAGCCGATTTTTTCTTATAAACTGAAAGGATTTTTTTATTTTAAATCAAATCGATCCGCATCCATCACCTTCGTCCAAGCCTTTACAAAGTCATTTACAAACTTTTCTTTGCTATCGTCTTGTGCGTAAACTTCGGCATAGGAACGCAAAATAGAATTGGAACCAAATACCAGATCCATTCGGGTAGCGGTCCATTTTACCGCGCCCGTCTTACGGTCGCAAATGTCATACAGTCCTTCACTCTTTGGTTTCCATTCGTTGTTCATATCTGTTAGATTAACGAAGAAATCGTTGGTCAAGACACCTGGATTGTCGGTGAAAACACCATGTTTGGTATTGCCATAATTGGTACCCAACATACGCATACCACCAACAAGCACCGTCATTTCCGGTGCAGTTAGCCCCATTAGCTGTGTTCGATCTAGCATCAATTCTTCAGAACTTACTACGTAGTCTTCTTTGCTGTAGTTTCTATATCCATCTGCCAATGGTTCTAGTGGAGCAAATGAATCTGCGTCTGTCATCTCATCTGTAGCATCACCTCTACCGGGTGAAAATGGCACCGCAATATCCAAACCAGCCGCTTTAATGGCTTGCTCAATCCCAAGGTTACCTGCAAG
>NZ_CAXBOC010000286.1:0-7290 GCF_963976465.1 uncultured Cyclobacterium sp.
AGTTTACCCTTACGTGGTCAAGTTTTATCGAATTTTCCAACAAGCCCTAATTAATGTAATGATTTTCTATTGGATAAATTGATGACCACCGGGCCATGGATACTTATTTGTTTACGATGCTTGTCTGGATGAAATTCATTCTGTGGTTTTCCTTGCCTTTGGCAAACATGCCGAGCCTGAAACCCATTCCCCAGGGTACCAAATGACTGGCGTCAGCCACATGATCAAAAGTATCCCATGTGCCATCCTCCAATTTAAAGGAAAATCGTAGCAAATGACCTTCAGTCACTTCCATTTTCAGCCCAATTTTGCCTTCCAATGCAATTTGCTTTTCCTCCAAAACTGACTCTGATTGGTTTCTGGTTTCAAAAAGTGACACACCATCATTGCTAGCCCCAATGCCAATGCCTGCGATTGGTGCCCCAAAACCATTATGTGCAGCACCTACCAATAAAATGCCTCCTCTTGCATCAGAGCGATCCAT
This sequence comes from uncultured Cyclobacterium sp., assembly GCF_963976465.1. Classification (NCBI taxonomy): domain Bacteria; kingdom Pseudomonadati; phylum Bacteroidota; class Cytophagia; order Cytophagales; family Cyclobacteriaceae; genus Cyclobacterium; species uncultured Cyclobacterium sp. The sequence continues at coordinate 485 of NZ_CAXBOC010000286.1, forward strand.
ATTGAGGCTTGTCTCCAAATGATAGTTTGTTGATTTGGTACTTTGTACCAGTAGACTACCCATCTTTTCATTTTCCTCAGAGGCTTGTAAAACCAGGCCATCCTTACCTGTTTTGAACTTAATATCCTGGGTGACACGCCATTGCCATAAGGGATCCAGACCTTCCTCAAAATCATCGCTAAAATTGATCATGCCCTTCTCCCGGCTATAGGTAGCCTTGTTTTCAAATATAGGCCATTGATCTGCTGTCCAGGTTAATTGCTCCAAAACCCCTTCCCTTCCAACATATACGGAGCCCTCGGAGTTATAGGCATGGTAAAGCATGAAATAATCACCGTCTTTTTTTACCACAGTCCCATGACCGGCACATTTCCAGTCCTCGTTATCAACCAATATGGGATTACCACTGAATTTTTCCCAGGGGCCCAATAGTTTTTTTGCCCTTGCTACTCCGGTTTGGTAATTGCATTCTTTGTCACAGCAAGCTCCTGCGGAATAAGTCGCATAAAAATACCCGTTTTCTTTAAAAACACTCACTCCTTCCACCAGGTTTCTTTCCCAGGGTTGGTCATTCCTGAAAAGTTCTATCGGCTCGCCGAGCAAACGCGTTCGCTGTTCGTTAACCTCCTGTGCCCACAAGGAGGTCGGTAAGCCTTTACTGTTCCCATCTTCCTTCCACAATACATAGATTTTACCATCATCATCTCTAACTTCGTAGGCATCTATGGACCCTAACTCCTGGGCCACCAATGGGCCGTGATCTTCGAATATGCCCGTTGGAGAACTTGAACTTGCCACTGCCACACTTAACCGGTTACTTTGTTTGTCTCTGGCGGTGTAATAGGCATAAATTTTTCCTTGCGCTTCATCATAGGAAAGCTCAGGTGCCCAAAAATTGTTTTTAGCCCACTTGGGTGCTCCTTCAGGAAACACATAATTGATCAACTCCCACTCCAATAAATCCTTAGACTTGTAAATGGGGAACAAGGGTGCCCATTCGTTGGAAGTGGCAGAAGCATAATACTCGTTTCCTATCTGAATGACAGTAGGATCCGGGCGATCACCTGGAAGTACTGGATTAATGATGACTTGGGCTGGGTCGTTTAAATTTGTTTCTTTGTTTTCATTCGTGGGGTTTCGCTGACATCCCCAAAGGATCAAGAGGAACAATAAAGTGTTGAAGGTAAATTTCATAGGGTTAGTTGCTATTTTTATCATTCTTTTTCTCCGGAAGGTACCGGTAAAACTTCATTTATAGACACTGGGTTGCCGAAATCCGGGCTGCCATCCTCCCGCCATTGGAAAGGTTGTAACCGAATATCTCTATCCCATCCCGGTTCTGTTCCCTTTTTGGAATGGTATAGGATCCAATCTTCCGTGCCATCAGGTGACGTTGCAAAGCTGCAGTGACCTACCCCGTGAACGGTTTCATTTCCCAAAAAAACCGGTCCCGTTTTGACCCAATTTTTCGGAAGCAAAGGGTCTACTGATGCCTCTTTTAATTTCAATTGACCCATTCGGTACTCTTTTAACCAGGATTCTCTGGTGGAATATATAATAAAGGTAAGGTTATTTCTTTTCAATACCTGTGGCCCTTCGTTAAGGTCCAGCTCCCCTCCCGTTTCCCAACTTTCTTCTGGTGAGGATATCTTTACACGGTTGCTGCTGATGGTGGCTGGGTCGCTCATTATGGCAATGTACAGGTGTTGGGCAGTACGATCGGTCTCCCTGTTTTCCTCCCAGCCTGACCAAATGGCATATAGTTCACCTTCATGTTCGAATGGAGTGAGGTCGATTGCCCATTTCACCGATTCGGGATCTGTTATATCATCTCCAGTGTACAACATACCCAAGTCTTCATAAGGGCCAAACGGATCATTCCCATGTGATTTTAGTACTCCTGATTTTTGGTGGATAAAAGGCCCTCCAGGCTTTTCTCCTGCAGCATAATAAATGTACCAGTGGCCAGCTATATAATGTATTTCCGGTGCCCAAATATTTGCTGAATTCCATCCCTGATCCGGCGCATCCCAGACTTTTTGAAAAACACCATGTTCTGTGAGTTTTGAAGACTTGGAGATCGCTATGCCTCCTCCAGAAGATGCGCAATAATAATAATCGTCTCCTTTTTGAAATACCCATGGGTCAGCCCCCTCTCGGATGGGGTTGGTAAAGGTTTTCTCTTTAGAAAATTCATTACAACTCAAAAAGATAAAGAAGCATAAAGAAAAAAGACACTTCCATGGTCTTGGAATATTTTTTCGAATTACTTTCACTGTTGGGTGTATGCCCGAATAATTCATAGCTGATTATTTATGGCTTTTGAGAAAAATTAAACGCCCTTTGATGGTTTTCGCAAATGGATGGCAAAACATAGCTATAATTAATCAGGGAAAAGGCTATGGTCCATATTAGGAATGACTCGGAGCGCATTTTTATAATACACTTTCTTTAATACCTCATCCGGCAGGCCCAAGCCATACATGCGCCAAAATGCATGGTATTTCTTGTAATAAGGAAAATATTCATCCTCAGTTTCCAGCACCCTGAAATAGGTGTAAAACTCCTCTTTGTTATAGGCGTCCTTTCCAAAAAGAATCCTGTCTTGGTATTCAATGAAGAACCTTTTGGCAGCCCTTGGTTGCCGGCCAAACTCTGCAATAACGGCTGCGATCCCAAAATTAACATTGGGATATTTGTCTAGGTGTTTTGCAGCTTTTTCCAAGTCATTGGCCATCCATCCCATGTGGGCATTGATAAAGGTGGTGTTTGTATGTTTTTCAAATACAGCATGTTGCTCTGCAATAATTTGTTCGAAAGGGGCCGGGTTATTCGCGCCCCTCTTCCTATTGGGTCGTAGTTTTAACTCCAACCAACGTTCATTTTTACTGTCCATAGGTTCCCAAAAAGGAGCCGGGTCCGCTGCATGAATAAGAACAGGGATCCCCAATTCACCGCATTTGGCCCAAATGGGATCCAAATCCGGATGATTGATAGGAACCCTTTTGCCATGTATGTCTTTTACACTCAAACCCAAGCTTTTGAAGATTTTTAAACCATTGGCACCATTCATTACATCTTCTTCCAAAATGCTTACTGCCTTCTCTTTCCAGTCTTTCTCTCCAAACCCGGAAAAGGAAAGATTAGTGAAAACTATAAACCTTCCAGGAGCTTGTTTATTAAATTGGCGCACCATAGAATTGAGGTATTCTTGGGCATCACTGTCCTCCCCATTTCTGGAGAATCTTTTACCACTAAGATTTACCATGGTCGCCATGTTTATTTCATCCATTTCCCTTGTTAGGTTTGAAATAAGCGATTCATCAACATTTCTCTGGTGGCTGTGAATGTCCACAAATGGAAACTTTGCTCTTTTGATGGGGTGCTCGGGTACCACCAAGGTAGACTTGGGGTTATAAGATTCAAAATCCATTTCCTGCGCCAATAGAGAGAAGTTGAATAAAACCATGAGCAGGGGAGTAAGAGCGATGCGGCCAAAGCTATTTTTCATTCGTGGTAAAGGTTAAGTGTTCAATCCTTAATTTATGACTAAAATTGCATTCTTCAAGCTTCAAACTTAGCCTTTTTCACCAAACGCTTCTGTTTTGGAAGTTTTTTCATAATAATATGTGGAAGGGAGCAATGGAAATAGTGGGATCTTTTTAACTTAATTCTATTTTCTTACAGGCCCCATGTAGCGAAACCGGGGTAGAAGACGTATGGATGTTAAACCAATTTATTATTAAATAACGCTTTTATGAAAAAATTTACTTTTCCCCTTCTCCTTTGTCTTCTCTTATGTTTTTCCTGCAACGAAGAGCATGAGCCGGAGACTAGTTGTGGTGTAACTGAACCGCTAGCCAATTTGCCTTGGCTAAAAACCATACAGGTAAACTATGCCTCTGCTGAGATGTCGGAATACAACTATATAGGACAGGCCAGCTATAATGGTGAAACCGTGTTTTATTTGGCCAGTTGTTGCCCCAATTGTAATTGGCAGCTTGTTACTTATGACTGCTCGGGAAACCAAATTGAGGAGGATCATACGCTAGATGACCTCGATTCGAAGCAAATCATATGGAAGGCTGAAGATTCTGAATGTGTCTTTGAGGAATAGATTCAATTGCGCATTTTTGGATGCTACTAAAATACATAAACCCATTCTCTTTTGAGATTGGGTTTATGGTATATTACCGATGTTTTCCTTTATTTGTTGATATTCAGCCTTCAGTTTATTCAGCTTGTTTTTTTGTGCCAAATACTCGGTTTTTAAGATCAAGCCTTTTTGAAAATTGCGCTGTAAAATGGCATCTACATTTTCAGCATTTTTCACAGTATTGCAAGTTCTGCAAGAGGAGACCAAGTTAGATTTCCAATCGTAGCCGCCATCTGCTTTGGAATGGATATGGTTTAGGTAAAAATCAGGGGCTTTAAGCTCGCAAAGACAATAGAAACATTTGTTGTTATCCCTTTTTAAAATTTCGTTTCTTTTGTTAAGATCGGTAAGAATATCGTCCTCCGAGTCACCATACATGCTTTCTTCTATGGTATCTTCAATTTTAATCAGCTTTTTTATGGCTTTGATCTCCGAAGGTAGTTTTACGATGTATTCGTTGATTTTACCGGGTCGGTGAACCTTTTTTAGGATCCCAAATTTAACCAGGTCATTTATCCCACGTTTGACCACATCCTTGGACATGGGATTGTCAAAATTAGATAGCATATTTTGTCCCAATGCAGCAATTTTAACCTTAATTTTCCGACTACCTATGGAATAATAAGCCCTTTTAAAAAATAGCATATAGAGAGCAAAAGAGCGGACTTTTAAGAACCTTGGCAAATACTTGGTGGCATAGTCAAATTCCACTAGAAAATCGTGAAGGGAAATGGATTCATAAGCAGGCTCCTCGGTTTCCGAAATAATTTCTTCAGCTTTGTTTAAAATGTATTTTTTCATGTTTTAATCATTGCTAATTATTCGTATTACCTACAGATTGGCCTAAAATCCCTGAATTGTGATTTTAATTAATGCTTAAAAACGAAATATTTAGCCATTTTTCCAAATAATTCATCGCTAATAATTCCCTTTATTTTGTCTTTATACCTGGTGCCAACAGCATGGAGTTAAAGTAGTTATAGCAATTGCTATTATTACCTGAATAATAGAAGATAGATTTGGCACAAGGTCGTTTTGGACATAAGCTTAAGTCCGGGCTTACTTTATGGGCCGTTTGCAATATTTCCATTATTTTTGAAGCAAAATAGATCTGTAGATGATAAAAATATATACCGACGGAGCGAGTAGGGGCAATCCCGGAAACGGAGGATATGGGGTGATTTTACTCTATAAAAATTTAAGAAAGGAGCTTTCCGAAGGTTTTCGCCTGACTACCAATAACCGAATGGAATTGCTCGCTGTCATCAGAGGGCTGGAGGCATTGAAAGTAGAAGGGCTGCCCATAACCATCTTTTCCGATAGCAAATACGTGGTGGACTCCGTTCAAAAAGGTTGGATTTGGGGTTGGCAAAAAAAGGGGTTTAAAGGCAAAAAGAACATGGATCTTTGGAAAAAGTACATTCCCCTTCACCTGAAATACAAGCCAACTTTTCAGTGGGTAAAAGGCCATGCAGGCAATCCACTCAATGAAAGATGTGATGAATTGGCGGTCTCAGCAGCCATGGGAAATAATTTGCCCGCTGATCAGGGTTATGAAGCGGAACAAAACGGCTAATGGGACGCCGGTCAAACAGCTATTTCCAGTTCAAGCAGTTTCGTATAGAGCAAGAACGTTGTGCCATGAAAGTGAGCACCGATGCAGTCGTCCTTGGCGCCCTAGCAAATGCGGCTCATCAACCCGGAAATATTCTGGATATTGGCACGGGTACAGGTGTATTGGCATTGATGATGGCCCAAAAGTACCCGGTAGCCGACATTGATGCGGTAGAAATTGACAAAGAAGCTTTCGAACAGGCTAGGCAAAATGTTTCCTCCAATAAGCTAGGAGCCCGGATAAAGGTACAACGGCAGGCTTTTCAAGCATTTGAACCAAATCAAAGCCAGATTTATGACCTCATTACCACCAACCCTCCTTATTACAGCGGGCAGTTGCAAAGTAACCAAACCAATATTAACCTTGCCAGACATGAAAAAGGGCTTAATTTTTCAGATTTGTGGGCTGGTATTGATCGTTTGCTGAAAACAGAAGGGGTGCTTTGGCTAATATTACCACCCAATGAAATGGAGGATTTTAAAAGTCTAGGAAAAGAGATAGGCTTTTACTCAAATAGCCAAACCCTACTTCAGGACCGAGAAACCAGTAAAGTCCACCGTGTGATCGCTTCCTTTGCCAGAAAAAAGCCAAAGCTAAGCCAAAAAACTGTCTTGGTTATCAAAGACGCAAACAATGCCTACACTCCCGAATACATTGATCTGCTCAGAGATTATATGCTGCATTTTTAATTGAAGTGGGCCAATAGCATTTACTCTTTCATGCTATTGGCCATCCCTTATTTTTTATTTAGCAGGTTTTATAACCATCGCCATGCCCTTGTGTTTTCCCAATTTGAATTGCATTAAGTCCTCTGAACTTAGGGTTCGCGTTTCTAAAGCTACTCTACTATGCGTATTTACTTCTTCATCATTTCCCGTTCCTTTAGGTATTTGGTAGAATAGTGAATTATATATGGTAAAAAAATCTCCTACGGTAGCCAAGCTAGGATCAAAAGTAGATGGTTCTGCTACAACTGGTATTCCTAATTCACTAAATCTAGTATCTATAGTATCATTAAATTGTTTTCTATTAAAT
>NZ_CAXBOC010000287.1:0-7289 GCF_963976465.1 uncultured Cyclobacterium sp.
CCGGTGATGATTCCCTCGGCCAGTAAATCAAAAAACTCCCGGAGGTAAGGTTTCCATAACCCAGCTACTTAAAAAAGCAAAGGTTCCGTCGATTAGATCCATCGGAGCTTCTGCCCAGGCAAATATGGCCTGAAATATAAGCAGCATTATTCCTAAAAAGGTCAAATATCCCCATACCGGATGCAAGAAAATAGCATCCAATTTACTATGAAATTCTTTAGGTTTATTGACTCCGGAAAGCACAGATTTTTCCAGCAAGGTATCAATTTTCTTATACCTCTCTGTGGTTTCTTTGGATTGCTGTTCTTCAGGATCAAAATGAAAAGCCTTGGCTTTTTCTTCAAGCCAAATCTTTTTATCATTTGCCAAAGTAGGATCAAAAGATGAAAACACTAATTGCTGAAAAGCTTGGTATGGTTGACTAAATCCAAACTTTTCCTGTACCTCTTCTAGCAATTCAGGCGAATCAGGCGTGTGAAAAGTTTTCCCCACCACAAACTTATCCTCCGTAAACAAGGATTTAACTTCTTCAAGCCCTTCATTATTTCTAGCATCTGTCATTACCAATGGTACTCCAAAGGCTTTGTACAAGGCAAAGGTCTTGATAGACAAACCTCTTTTTTCTGCCAAATCCTTCATATTGATTACAAAGGCTATAGGAATACCCAAATCCATTACTTGAGTTCCAAGCAGAAGGCTTCTTTCCAAATTACAAGCATCCAAAATCACTAGGGCCGCATCAGGTTTGGCTTCTCCCTGTCCATTCAGCACCTTGTGTGCAATAACCTCATCCTCGGATTTGGGCAATAGACTATATGTACCCGGCAAATCAATCAGTTCAAATCTTTGCTCACCCTTATGAAAATAACCGACCATTTTGTCGACGGTCATTCCCGGATAATTACCAATTTTTTGATTTAAGCCTGTGAGTTGGTTAAAAATACTGGACTTCCCTACATTAGGATTACCTATGATGGCAATTCTTCGCGTTCCCAATCGTTCTGCTATTTCCATTCCCTACTCTGCTTTTAAATGAATCAAATCAGCTTCTTCTACCCTTAAGGCGAGGATATTGCCATCAATAATAAAGGCCATAGGGCCATTAAAAGGGGCTTTTTTTAGCAAGCTGATCTTCTTACCGGGCAAAACTCCCATTTCCATCATCCTTACCAGCAGGTTAGAATTGGTAATACTGGAAATTTCGTGTACTAAATTGTTTTTAAGTCCTGCTGCAGTCATAGGAATTTGATTTTTAAAGCTTTTCTGCATCTTTCATTTCAATCCGCAATTTTAACATATTTTTCTCGTAAAAATAAGAATTTCAGCCTTTATTTAGATTGAATAAATTATACCTGATTTAAGGTAATAACCATAAAACATGAGTTAGAAGTTCGATAATAGCCAAACCATTTAAAAATATATTCATACTGAACCTTAATGAGCTGCTTTAAATAGCTGGCTACTAAAGTAAAATGCTCTTTCCTCTGGGCTTACTTTCCTAATCATAAAGATGAAATTCCCTAGCAAGAGGAAAAATTTAACTTAAATAATAAAAAATAAACCTTGGCTTAGGTAATTCTTGTCACAAAACGGCTTGCATTAAATCACTAAATTTAAATTGATTGAAACAATGGATCTACTAAAGCATATAAATGTATAGAATTGGCACGGATTTTCGACCAATTTGAATATGGGATTTGTTTTAGGAAAAGCAGAGGAATTTAAAAAAATTTAAGTCCTCACTGTTCTTGATTTAAATGATCAGGTACCTTAAGATTCACGATCAATTTAAAATAAGCTGTTAATTAAAATCTAAATTGTTATGTTTTTCGAACGTGTTTATGATAAAAGTTTAGCGCAAGCCAGTTATGTTATCGCTTGTCAGGCGGCCGGAGTAGCAGCCGTAATAGATCCTAAAAGAGATGTGGACACCTATTTAAAAATTGCTGAAGAAAATAATTTTACGATTACTAAAATATTAGAAACTCATATTCATGCTGATTTCTTATCCGGATCTCGGGAGTTGGCTTCAATTACAGGGGCCGAAATGTACCTTTCTGATATGGGAGATGAAGATTGGCAATATGAATTTCCTCATAAAAAAACCCTTAATGGTGACCATATTGAATTGGGTAACTTGGATTTTGGAGTAGTCTCCACCCCGGGACACACTCCGGAAAGCTTGAGTTTTATCCTTACAGACAAAGCCGCAAGCGATGCCCCAGTCATGATTTTTACCGGAGATTTTATATTTGTTGGGGATGTAGGAAGACCCGACTTGCTGGAACAAGCTGCAGGAATCAAAGGAAGCCAAGAAATTGGCGCAAGCCAACTATTTGAATCTCTGCAACATTTCCAAAATTTTCAGGATTTTATTCAAGTTTGGCCCGGGCATGGGGCAGGTTCAGCCTGTGGGAAATCTTTAGGAGCCGTACCCTCCACTACTGTCGGTTATGAGAAAATTAGAAATTGGGCATTTAAATTATTGGATGACAAAGATGTTTTCACCAACACCTTATTGGAAGACCAACCTGAGCCTCCCAAGTATTTTGCTAAAATGAAACAGCTCAATAAAATTGAGCGAAAACTAATTACAGAAGTTCCGCTGATTAGACATTTGGATAAAAACGAATTCAAAGAAATTTTACATGGAGAAATGTCCATTATTGATACCCGAACTCCAGAGGCATTTGCCAAAGGATTTTTAAGCAGAACTTTGAATATTGAAAACAACAACAGCTTCCCTACCTGGATGGGTTGGTTTATGGATTACGACAAACCATTTGCATTAATTGCCGAGCCGGATGAATTGGAAGATCTTTCAAGGAAATTGATGAGAATTGGGCTAGACAATGCATTTGGCTACATCAGCCCTTCCGAGCTAAAGGAAACCAGTGACCTATCATTTAACAAAGAAGCACCTATTGATAAAGAAGAAGTAAAAGAGAAAGTTGTCAACCAAAATGCACAAATTATAGATGTAAGGGGAGCCTCTGAATACAAAAAAGGCCATATTGATGGAGCCGTAAACTTATTTGTTGGAAAATTGAATGAAAACCTTGATCAGGTAAGTAAAGATCGGCCGGTTATCGTGCATTGTCTATCAGGCAGCCGTTCTGCCATCGCCTATTCTTTACTAAAGGCTAATGGTTTTGAGAATGTCTATAATTATTCCGGCGGCTGGCAGGACTGGCAGCAGCATTAACCCAACGGTTTTTGGCCAAAACCAGTCCCCAAACTAAATGTTCTTATAAGCAAGCGAAGAATTATTTTGTTTATTGTATTTAAAATAAGAATTGGTTAATTGCAAGTTGATAATTTTATCTAATCATGCCTTATATTGGGTGTGATTTGATTTATTAAGACATTCAATAGCAATGAAAACTACCCTACAAGAACTTGCCCATGAGCTGGCTGAACTGGAAGCCTCACTGATTGGAGTTACCCATGAGTTTGATGTTTACCTAGACCGGATACCTGTTGATCAAAGAGTTGCCGCTATAAACCTGATTCAGTATTTATATTTCAGAAGCGAGGATAGAAAATCTCTCCAATCAAAGCTGCATTATTACGGTTTTTCAGCACTTTCCAATTCAGAAAATCACTTGCATAGGCAGGTACAAACCATCAGGCAACGATTAGGCCATACTTATGAAGAAGGAGAACTTAACCCTTGCACCTATAAATTTAGCCGAAAACGACTAGAACAAAACAGCAAAATACTGTTCGGAAAGCAAGCTCAAGCCAAAATGCCGACTGTAATGGTCACATTTGCTACAGATTTTGCTGATAATCCTGAACTTATTGAGCGGTTGTTATTGAATGGCATGCAAGTCGCCCGTATTAATTGCGCCCATGACGATCAGGCAGTTTGGCAGAAGATGATAGATCAAGTCAGAGCTGCTGAGGAAAAAACCGGCCTATCCTGCAAAATATATTTTGACCTTGCCGGACCAAAGATCAGAACCAGCCTCCTGGCCAAGGGAAAGGAAGAGGGAAAAGTGAAGGTTGAAGAAGGAGACGAAATCTGGTTGGCAGAAAGTAAACAAGATTTTTCAGCTGAAGACATTGTCATAAGCCCCAATGAAAAAGGTATTATTTCCTCACTTCAAGAAGGCCATCGCGTCTTCATTGACGATGGCGAAATAAGTGGTGTTGTCATAAAGGCGATGCAAGGCAAAGCGGCAGTAAAATTGGAAAGGGTAGCATCCAAGAAAGGGAAAATTAAATCAGAAAAAGGAATCAATTTTCCCGATTCCCCCTTGAGCATCCCATCCTTAACCGATTATGACAAAGAATGTCTTCCTTTTATCACAGCGCATGCTGATTTATTGGGCTATTCTTTTGTGAAAACTCCCGGTGACATCACCAAATTAAATAATGAACTTAAAAAATTAAAATTAAAGAAACATCCTGCAATTATTCTCAAAATAGAAACCCCGGAATCCGTAAGAAATTTACCTGCCCTATTGTTTGAAGCCATGAAGACACCGCCATTTGGAATCATGATCGCAAGAGGGGACCTGGCTGTAGAAATAGGTTTTGGAAGAATGGGAGAAATTCAGGATCAAATTTCATGGATTTGTGAAGCAGCCCATGTGCCGGTGGTCTGGGCCACACAAGTGTTAGAAAAACTGCAAAAATCCGGCATGCCCACCCGATCGGAAATCACTGATGCTGTACAAGCTTCTCTTGCTGAATGCGTCATGATCAACAAAGGCAACCATACCATAAGAGTCCTGAAAACATTAAAAGAAATAATGCAAAGAACAGCAGGACACAGAACCAAAAAAAGGTTCATATTCCGCCCCTTGAGCATAGCCATTGATTTTATAGAATCAAAAAACATCTACAACATCCCACCAAAAGCCGAGGAAAAGTAATTTAAAGTCCTGACCATAAAGTTTTTTTACGGAATTAACTATTCCTTAAACAGTACAGTGCAGGATACCTTTGAAAGAAAAACCATTTACATTTAGCCCCAAACAAAAATAAAATAAACCCATGAGGACATTGACTTTTTGGACCTTACTTTCTTTAATCTTTTGCATCAATGCAAGGGCTGAGTCAGACTTAACCCCAGAATATTTAAGATGTGAATACCTTGAAAATCCCTTTATCGATGAAAGAAAGCCACGGTTAAGCTGGATTTTAACTTCTGAAGTTAGAAACCAATACCAAACTGCCTATAGAATTTTAGTGGCAAGCAAAGTTGAACTTCTGGAACCCGGGAAAGCGGACCTATGGGATTCAAAAAAAACCATGGGGGACATTACTTCTCAGGTGGTCTATCAAGGTAAACCGCTCCAATCTCGACAGAAATGTTACTGGAAAGTACAGAGCTGGGACAAGAAGGGGCAAGCCGGTAAGTGGAGTGAAGTTGCTACTTGGGAAATGGGACTTCTCAATGAAAATGATTGGAAAAGTGAGTGGATAGGAAAGGATTTTTCAGCCAATACCCAAGCCATTCCCTATAAAAACAAAGAATTATTTTTACCCCCCTCTCCTATTTTAAGAAACAAAATCAACCTACCCAATAAAGTAGCCCAAGCACGCTTATATATTACCTCACTGGGTTTATATGAATACAAAATCAACGGCAAAAAAGTAGGGAAAGACTTTCTTGCACCCGGCTGGACTGATTATAACAAAAGACTGTATTACAATGTATACGATGTGACACAGCAGTTGGATCAGGGAGAACATGTGCTACAAGCCACACTCTCACCAGGTTGGTACAGTGGCTATATAGGCTATGCATTATTGATAGGAAACCCTGTTGTCAGGGCCTTTTATGGTGACACACCTGCACTGAAAGCACAGCTGGAAGTCACCTACAGCAATGGAGAAACAGCCATTTTTGCCACCAATGCGCAATGGAAAGCTGCTTCCGGTGGGCTGGTAGAATCAGATATTCTTCATGGGGAAACCTTTGATGCCAGAAAAGTCCCTGAAGGTTGGAGCCAAACTAATTATAATGACGAAGCCTGGGAGAATGCAAGCATTATAAATGGTGGAAAGCGTAATTTACAATTATACCCTGCTCAACCGGTTCAAGTTACTGAGCTTATTAAACCTATAGAAATCCATGAAAGAGAAAATGGTAATTTTATTTTCAATATGGGGCAAAATTTTGCGGGATTGGTAAAATTAAAAGTAAAGGGAAATGCAGGTGATAAAGTAGTATTAAAGTTTGGGGAAATGTTGCACCCAGACGGCAGGTTGATGGACGAAAACCTTCGAATGGCCAGGGCAACAGACACCTATATACTCAAGGGAGATCCTGAGGGAGAGGAATGGACCCCTGCATTTACTTATCATGGTTTTCAGTATGTAGAAGTCAGTGGATTTCCGGGCAAACCAACAGAGGAGAATATCACAGGTTTAGTGCTTGGCTCAAATACAACTAGGGTTGGCCGGTTCGAGACAGACCACCCCATGGTCAATCAATTGTACAAAAACATTGTATGGACGCAGCGTGCCAATTTTGTGGACATCCCTACAGATTGTCCCCAAAGAGATGAAAGAATGGGTTGGACAGGAGATGCGCAGACCTATGCCGGAACGGCGGCCATCAATATGGATGTCGCTGCTTTTTTCACCAAATGGATTCAAGATCTCCACGATGCGCAATGGGAATACGGAGCCTATCCGGATTATGCCCCCGCTCCACCCGTAAGGAGTACAGACACCTATGCCCCCGGTTGGATGGAAGCAGGTATTATCAATCCCTATGAACAATTTAAGGCTTATGGTGATACCAGAATCATTGAATCGGGCTGGGAAAATATGGAGAAATTCATGGCTTTTCATCATAAAAAAAGCAAAGGGGCTTACTTCTATCCGGAAGGTTCTTTTGCAGACCTCAATCCTAAAGGGGGATATGGAGACTGGCTCTCTATAGGTAAAAAAACCCCTCCGGACATGTTGGCTACCATGTATTATGGCCATGCGGCCGACCTTATGTCTGAAATGGCCGAAGCCATAGGCAAACCGGAAAGAGCCATGCATTATCAAAACTTGGCAAAAAAAATTAAATCAGCATTTGCAGCACATTACCTCAACAAAGAAAATCTAAGGCTCAAGACAGATGCTACAGCTTATGGTGATGGAGCCGGATACGTAGATGGAAAGATGGGATTTTCGGGAAATACACAAACAGCTTACGCCAATGCTATTATCTTGGATTTTCTTGATGACAAACAAAAACAAATAGCCGGAAAACACCTGGCTCAGCTCATCCATGAGAATGATGGGAAATTAGCCACAGGTTTTCTTGGTGCCAAGCA
>NZ_CAXBOC010000288.1:0-7267 GCF_963976465.1 uncultured Cyclobacterium sp.
CGAACACCTGATGCGCTGGGAATCCAAATGGAGCGTTGGCTTTCCGGGCTGGCACCTGGAATGTACGGCCATGAGTTCCAAATACCTGGGAGATCAGTTTGACATTCACGGTGGAGGCATGGACCTGATGTTTCCACACCATGAATGTGAAATTGCCCAAAGCAATGCAAGCCATCATACCGACCCGGCAAAGTACTGGATGCACAACAATATGATTACCATCAATGGACAGAAGATGGGGAAATCTTTAGGGAATTTCATTACCCTTCAGCAGTTGTTCAAAGGGGATCATGACAAACTGGAGCAGGCTTACAGCCCGATGACGGTAAGGTATTTTATCTTAACGGCCCATTACCGCTCCACATTGGACTTCTCAAATGGTGCTTTACAGGCTGCGCAAAAAGGCTATAAAAAATTAATCAATGGACTAAGGATAGCCGGCCAATTGAAATATGAGGCCGATCCGGAAGTTTTGGTGGACGAAAAGCTTGTTTCACAAATCGAGAAAAGCATTGCGGCTGCCTTTGCGGCCATGAATGATGACTTTAACACGGCCCAGGCCATAGGCCATCTTTTCAACTTGCTGAAAAAAATCAATAGCCTCTATACCGGACAGTTAAAGGCTGCCCAGCTGGGGAAAGATGTGTATGATAAACTGATTCAAACTTTTAACGTATTTATTACAGAGATTTTAGGTTTGCTAGAGGAGAAAGGTGACAATCAGGAGGCTTTGTTAAAAGTGATCATCGACCTGTATAGCAAGGCCAAGACTGCCAGGGATTATCAAAAAGTGGATGAAATCAGGGCGGCATTAAAAGATATGGGTGTAATAATTAAAGACATGAAGCATAGTGTAGATTGGGCTTATGAAGAATAGTAAATTTGGGTTTATAATTGTAGGGTTGCTATGTCTGATGGCTGCCTGTGGTGACAAAACCAGCAGTGAAAAAAGATCAGAAGAAGTAATCAATTACCGGGCCAGCCCTGCGTTTAATGCCGATTCTGCCTATGCCTATATACAGCAGCAGGTGGATTTCGGTCCCAGGGTACCCAATACGGAAGCCCATAAAGCCACCGGAGACTGGCTCGTTCAGAAACTTGAAAGCTTTGGCTTGGCAGTTACCGAACAGGCTTTTCAAGACAAGGCTTATGATGGGAAAGTACTTCAGCTAAGAAATATTATAGGGAGCTATAAACCTGAAGCTTCTAAAAGAATTTTGCTGGGCGCACACTGGGATACCAGGAGAATTGCAGACAAGGATACCGAAAACCTGGAGGAACCCATTGATGGAGCCAATGATGGGGCCAGTGGGGTAGGGCTTTTATTAGAAATCGCTCGGGTCTTGCATACAGATAGCCTGCAACCTGATGTAGGGATAGATTTTATATTCTTTGATGGGGAAGATGACGGGGAACCGGAGCACAGAAATTTCCGTGACACGAGCCAAATTTGGTGGTGTTTGGGTTCTCAATATTGGTCCGAAACCCCACATGTGCAGGGCTATTCCGCCTATTATGGAATCCTGGTAGATATGGTGGGAGGCAAAAATGCCAGATTTTATAAAGAAGGTTATTCTGTACAATTTGCCAAGAATATCGTGGACAAGGTATGGGGCTATGCCCACCATTTGGGTTTTGGGGATTTCTTTCCCATGCGCAATGCGGAGGCCATTACAGATGACCACCTCTTTGTCAATCAGAATGCCAATATTCCCATGATCAACATTATCGAATACAGTCCTGATTATGGCTTTGGTCTTTATCACCATACCCACCAGGACAATATGGAAATAATTGATAAAAAGACCCTTGCTGTAGTGGGGAAAACGGTATTGTTTACCCTCTTTCAAGAACAGTAAATTTTAGATAACCTCACTTTTTTATGCGCTTACCAGACCTTATTGCCCAAACATTTGAAGAGAAATTTCAGTCAAAATCGATCATTGTTCGCTCTCCCGGCAGGATCAACTTTATCGGGGAGCATACAGATTACAATGAAGGCTTTGTCTTGCCTGCGGCCATTGACAAGTCCATCTACCTGGGCTTTGCCAAAAATAACACGCGAAGCTGTAGGGTCTATTCCCTCGATTTTAAGGAGGAGCAGACCTTTTCATTGGATAATTTGAAACCGGCCAAGGGTTGGGTGAACTTTGTGATGGGCGTGGCCAATGCCATTCAAAAAAATGGGGATGAGCTTGAAGGCTTTGACTGTGTTTTTGGCGGAGACATTCCAATAGGTGCAGGTCTTTCTTCTTCTGCTGCCTTGGAAAACGGAGTAGGCTTTGGTCTGAATCAGTTGTTTGATTTAAAATTGGAAAGGCTTGAGCTGCTGAAATTTTCCCAACAGGCAGAGCATGAGTTTGTAGGGGTGAAATGTGGCATCATGGACATGTTTGCCTCCATGATGGGCAAAAAAGACCAGGTCATTCGTTTGGATTGCCGTTCTTTGGCCCATTCTTATTTTCCTTTGGAATTGGGAGTATACCAATTGATCCTATGCAATACCAAGGTGGCCCACTCCCTGGCAGAATCTGCCTATAACCAAAGGCGGGAGGAATGTAGTGAAGGCGTAAAGCTGGTCAAAAAGCAATTTCCCGAGGTAAATAGCCTTAGGGATATCAACCTTGAAATGTTGGACAAAATGAAAGGAGAAATGTCTGCGGTGGTATACAAGCGCTGTGCCTATGTGATTCGGGAAAATGAACGCCTGATAAAAACCTGTGAGGCCCTGGCCAAGCAGGACCTGGAGGCGGTCGGACAATTTCTCTATGGTTCGCATGATGGACTTTCTCTTGATTATGAAGTGAGTTGTCCTGAGCTAGATTTTTTAGTGGACTATACCCGAGAGTTACCCTATGTATTGGGTGCCAGAATGATGGGGGGTGGATTTGGTGGTTGTACCCTTAACCTGATCAAGAAATCCGATAAAAAAGCATTTATTGCCGCCATTTCAGCCGCCTATGCCGGCAAGTTCAATAGGCAAATGGAAAGCTATGAGGTCAATGTAGCGGATGGTACGGGGCTTATCAATTTATAGGTATTAGGTAAGCCAATGGGGTACTTCGGAAGTGGGGAGGGGTACTTCGGAACCTACCCATTGGGGTTTATAACCTCAATTACTCACCTTAAAACAGGAAGGGGGTACTTAAAACTGACAAGCTTGGACCTTTTAACTCGAATTTTCCGGTTCAGAACTGAAATTTTTCACCTCAAACCTGAAAATTTTGACCAAAAACAGACAGAAAAGAGGGTGAAAACCGGATTGTATGACAAAATTTCAGGAAAAGTCATTGGATAGGGTAAAATTTTCCAGGTTCAGAAGTGGTCAAGGGTACTTCAGAACCTACCCATTGCAGTTATTAACCTCAAAATTCCAGTTTGGAAGTGGGTAATTGAACCTTTTAGCCGGAAATTTCCGCCTTTTTGGCAGTATTTTTTAAGTTTTAACTGATCCATTTGACCAAAAACTGACAAGAGAGAAGGTTTAGAGTAAAGCATTTGGTAAAATGATGGGTTATATAGGGTTTTTGCCGGAATTTTTTGATTAGGAACTGATCATGGATTACTTGAGCCTTTGCGTGGAAGAATAAAATTGATTAAAATCAAGAGAATGGAGATTTCAAAAGGTCCCCTTGTCTAAAAGGGTGTAAATCTTGCATTAAGATTCCTACCTTTCTGGAGTTATCCGCTTACAAACGCTTAAAGCAAAATAGGTATTAATCCTATCATTTTTCTAAAAACCCTTGTTAAAAGGCCTTAATGGGTTTTTTCTTTAGAAGCATTTAGTTAGTTTAGTGGGAATATAATAGATATATAGGTAACTCTTTAAGGAGGCTTGTTTATATACAATTGTTGTGCCCCATTAAAAGAAAAGCCAACGCACAAGCGGCAGCCTGCTATCGCACACATTGCTTTTTTGCCAATGCTGACGAGAAAACGAAGAATTGAAAAACTTAAAATAAAACAAACTGAATGTTTGAACAGACTTTTAAAAATATAGACGACATACTCCACAAAGACGCAGGTTGTGGAAGTGAATTGGATTATGTCGAGCAGACCTCTTGGGTGTTGTTCCTGAAATACTTGGACGACTTGGAGCGAGACCGTGCTACTTCTGCCGAACTTACAGGAAAAACCTACACGCCCATTATTGACAAGGAGTATCAATGGAACACTTGGGCTGCTCCCAAATTAGCGGACGGCAATGGTTCGACTAAGCTCACCACAAGAATTGACCATAACGCACTGACAGGTGATGACCTTTTGGACTTTGTAAACGGTAAACTGTTCCCCTACCTCAAAAAATTCAAACTGTCTGCCGAAAATGCCGACACGATTGAATACAAGATTGGTGAGATTTTCAGTGAACTGAAAAACCGCATACAAAGCGGCTATAATTTGCGTGAAGTCATCAACCGCATTGACGAGTTGCGTTTCCGTACCCATGCAGAGAAGCACGAAATGAGCCACCTGTATGAAGACAAAATCAAGAACATGGGCAATGCAGGCCGAAACGGTGGTGAATACTACACGCCTAGACCGCTCATTACAACCATTGTAAAAGTGGTTGACCCAAAAATTGGCGACAAAATATATGACGGAGCTGTTGGTTCTGCGGGTTTCTTGTGTGAAGCATTTGATTACTTAAAATCGGGCAAAGAACTAAGCAGTAAGGAATGGGAAACCTTGCAAAAGAAGACCTTTTACGGCAAAGAGAAAAAATCATTGGCCTACATTATTGGCATAATGAATATGATCTTGCATGGTGTGGAAGCTCCCAACATCATACACACTAACACCCTTGCTGAAAGCCTTGCCGACATACAGGAAAAAGACCGCTACAATGTAGTGCTTGCCAATCCGCCATTTGGTGGAAAGGAGCGAGCCGAAGTGCAACAAAACTTCCCAATTAAAACAGGCGAAACCGCTTCCCTCTTTTTACAGCACTTCATCAAAATTTTGAAAGCAGGCGGCAAAGCAGGTGTGGTGATTAAAAACACTTTTTTGAGCAATACCGATAATGCCAGCATTGCTTTGCGGAAAGAACTCTTGCAAAACTGCAACCTCCACACCGTTTTGGATTTGCCGGGCGGCACTTTTACCGGAGCAGGCGTAAAAACCGTAGTGCTGTTTTTTGAAAAAGGCAAGCCTCCCCAAAAGGTTTGGTTTTACTCCTTAAACCCAGGCCGTAATTTGGGCAAAACCAATCCACTCAATGAAAAGGACTTGGCGGAATTTGTGGAATTGCAAAAGACTTTTGGGGATAGTGAAAACTCTTGGACGGTAAACGTGAAGGACATAGACCAAAGTACCTTTGACCTCAGTGTTAAAAACCCCAATACACCAGAAGCTGACCCACTCCGCCAACCACAAGAAATTTTGGAAGAAATGCGAGCATTGGATAAAGAAGCAGAAGAAGTGATGGAGAGTATTGCCAAACTCATTGTCTGAACCTTGATTTTAAGGATGAAAGGATTACTTGATTATGATTGAGAAGGAACTGACACATAGAATAATTGGAGCCGCGATGGAAGTGCACAAGCACTTGGGAAATGGCTTTCAAGAAGTGGTGTATCAAAGGGCTTTAGCCATTGAAATGCAAATGCAGGATATCAATTTTATCAGAGAACAAGAAATGCCGTTGCAGTACAAGGGGTATGATGTTGGCACACGCAGGGTTGACTTTTTCGTGGAAGAGAAAATAATGGTAGAGATTAAAGCTATCATCAATTTAGAAGATGTGCATCTAGCACAGGCCATGAACTATGTGGAAGCATACAATTTAGAAATCGGACTTTTAATAAACTTCGGAGCCAAGAGCCTTCAGTTTAAAAGAGTGCATAACAACAAAAAGTCTTGAACCATGATTTTTAAGGATTATAGAACTGCCATGATTAAACCGCATACAAAAAGAATCAAGTCATCAAGAAAATCAAGCACAATCAAGGTTCAGACAAGTGCTGAAATCTTAAACTCAATTTCAGAATTAATATGAGTAAAGAACTAGCCATTTCACAAAAGCATATCGAGAGCCGCATATTCTCAATACGTGACAATCAGGTAATGATTGATCGTGACTTGGCCGAAATGTATCAGGTTGAAGTAAAAAGACTGAATGAGCAAGTCAAAAGAAATATTGAGCGATTCCCTGAATCATTCCGTTTTCAGCTTACTGAAGGCGAAAAGAATGAACTGGTCGCAAATTGCGACCGGTTCGAAACGCTGAAACACTCATCCAATAATCCCTACGCGTTTACCGAGCAGGGTGTAGCCATGCTTTCCGCTGTTTTGCGCAGTGAAACAGCCATCAAAGTCAGTATTCAAATTATTAATGCCTTTGTAGAAATGCGAAAGCTTATGGCCAACCACAGTGGACTTTTACAACGCATGGATGGTGTAGAACGAAAATTGGTAGAAACCGACCAAAAATTTGAGCAGGTATTTAAAGCCCTAGAAAGCAAAGATGTAATTCCAAACCAAGGCGTATTTTTTGACGGACAAGTATTTGATGCTTATGAGTTGGCTTCTAAAATCATCCGTTCAGCGAAATCAAGCATTGTGTTGATCGATAACTATGTGAATGAAACTACCCTGACCCATTTAGCCAAGAAATCCAAGGGCGTACAAGTGTATTTGCTCACCAAATCCATTAGCAAACAATTGAAATTAGATATGCAAAAAGCCAATGAGCAGTACGGCAATTTTGAAGCAAAACCCTTTACTCAAAGCCACGACCGCTTTTTGATTATTGACAACAAAGAAGTCTATCACTTAGGAGCTTCGTTAAAAGATTTAGGCAAGAAATGGTTTGCGTTTTCCAAAATGGAAGCCAAATCGGTGGAAGGAATCTTAAATTCAATTTCGGAATTGACATGAAGAAGAATTGGGAAAAGGTAAAGTTGAAAAATATTTTCACCAAGATTAATGGTCTTTGGACAGGAAAGAAAGAACCTTTTGTTGAAGTCAAAGTCTATACAATGACAAATTTCACAAAGGATTCATTTTTAAATAAAGATAAGGAGCCCAGAGAAATAGTAGCCAGCCTTTTGCAGTTTGAGAAAAGAAAGCTACAAAAAGGAGATATTCTAGTCGAAAAATCAGGTGGTGGACCTAATCAGCCAGTTGGCCGAGCGGTATTGTTTGATATTGATAATGATGAAAACAATACGTTTAGCAATTTTACAACAAGACTCAGAATTAATGAGAATTTCACTGACAAAGTCTATCCGAATTTTGTTCATCACTTCCTTCGTTTAAAATACATAGA